>JBDSNK010000156.1:0-3194 GCA_039915385.1 Dokdonella sp. | reverse complement strand
TCGGCACGCCGATCGACAAGTTGCTCACGCAGCTCGCCGAAGCGGGCATGAAGTTTTCCGACCCTGAGCAGGTCATCAGCAGCACCGAGAAGGTGAAGCTGCTCGGCTTCCTGCGCCGTACACACGGTAAGCAGGAAGCACAGGCCGAGGAGGATTCGTCGCCGCGCCAGATCACGCTCAAGCGCCGCACGGTCAGCGAAATCACTGTCGTTCCAGGCCAGCGCGGCGCGACCGCCAAAACAGTCAATGTTGAAGTGCGGCAGAAGCGCACCTACGTCAAGCGCAGCGCGATGGAAGAAGAAGCGAACGCGCATGTCGATCCGGAACGTGAGGACGCTATCCGTAAACTTGGCGAGTCGCAGCTCAAGCGCGAAGCCGAGGAAAACACGCGCAACGAAGCCGATCGTCGCCGCCAGGAAGAGGAAGCCAAGGTTCGCGCCGCCGAAGAGGCGCGTCGTGCCGCAGCAGAAGACGAAGTTCGAGCCAAGGCGCCGGTCGTAGCCGAGACAGCGGTTGAGACCAAGCCGGCCGTTGCTGCAAGGGAAACGCCTGCAACACCGGCGCGCGAAGCACCCGCACGTGAAGCCGATCGTTCGCGTCCCGAAAGACCGCGCGGGCATACTGGCGCTCCGGGCGCCCCCGCGCCGGGCGGCGCTCCCGGTGGTGCAGCCGACCATCGCCACAAGCCCAAGCACGGCTCGCATCGCATGCGCGAAGACGGCCCCACTGAGGCGCCAGGTGGCAAGCGCTATTTCGGCAACGAACTTCATCTGTCGCAGGAAGGCGCCGCGCGGCGCACGGGCCGCAAACGTCCGAAGGCGCGCGGGGCCGATCAGTCGCGCACGGGTCCGGCGCATGGATTCTCGCGTCCGACCGCACCGGTCACGCGCGAGATCGCCGTCGGCGAAACGATCACAGTGGCCGATCTGGCGCAGATGCTCGCCGTCAAGGGCGCTGAAATCGTCAAGGCTCTATTCAAGATGGGAGTTATGGTCACAATCAACCAGGCAATCGACCACGATACTGCGGTGCTGGTCGCCGAGGAACTCGGCCACAAGGTCGTCGCGGCAGAGGACACCAGTGCGGAGTCCACGTTGCTGGCGCATCAAGCCGGTGATGAGGGCGATCAGGCCACACGTCCGCCGGTGGTCACAATCATGGGTCATGTTGATCACGGCAAGACGTCCTTGCTCGACTACATCCGTCGCACCAAGGTTGCGTCAGGCGAAGCCGGCGGCATCACCCAGCACATCGGCGCGTACCATGTCGAAACCGAGAAGGGCGTCATCACCTTCCTCGATACGCCAGGCCATGCCGCGTTCTCGTCGATGCGTGCACGCGGTGCGCAGTCGACCGATATCGTGGTGCTGGTTGTCGCTGCCGACGATGGCGTGAAGCCGCAGACGATTGAAGCGATTCAGCATGCGCGCGCCGCCAAGGTGCCGCTGATCGTCGCGATGAACAAGATGGACAAACCGGAATCGAACCCGGAAAACGTCAAGCAGGGCCTGGTCCAGCACGAAGTCGTGTCGGAAGAGTGGGGCGGCGACGTGCCCTTCGTGCCGGTATCGGCGAAGACCGGCGACGGTGTCGACAGTCTGCTCGAAGCCATCCTGTTGCAGGCCGAAGTCATGGACCTCAAGGCCGTGCCGGATGGTCGAGCCAACGGCACCGTGATCGAATCCAGCCTCGACAAGGGCCGTGGCCCGGTCGCAACCGTGCTGGTGCAGCAAGGCCGCCTGAAAAAGGGCGACTTCCTCGTCTGCGGTATCGAATACGGTCGCGTGCGCGCGTTGTTCGACGAATCTGGTCGTCAGGTCGAGGAAGCAGGTCCGTCGATTCCGGTGCAGGTGCTCGGTCTTTCCGGCGTACCCGCAGCGGGCGATGATTTCGTAGTCGTAGCTGACGAGCGTCTGGCCAAGGACGTCGCTTCGCAGCGCATGCACAAGCGTCGCGAAACGCGATTGGTCTCGCAGGCCGGCAACCGCATGGAAGACATGGTCGCGCAGATGGGCCAGGGCGAAGGCCAGTTGACTCTCAACCTTGTCGTCAAGGCGGATGTGCAGGGTTCGGCTCAGGCCTTGCGCGAATCACTGATCGCGATCACCACCGATGCGATCAAGGTCAATGTGATCGCTTCCGGCGTCGGCGGCATCACCGAATCCGATGCAACGCTGGCAGCCGCGTCGAAGGCCGTCATCATCGGCTTCAACGTGCGTGCGGATGCATCGGCGCGTCGCATCATCGAATCGAACAACCTCGATCTGCGTTACTTCTCGATCATCTATGACGTGATCGATCAGGTGAAGCAGGTGGCGACGGGTCTGCTCGGCATGGAAGTGCGCGAAGAGATCATCGGCGTGGCCCAGGTCCGCGATGTGTTCCGCAGCTCCAAGTTTGGTGCAGTCGCCGGCTGCATGGTCATCGAGGGTACGGTCAAGCGCAACAAGCCGATCCGCGTCCTGCGCGACAACACCGTGATCTTCCAGGGCGAACTCGAGTCGCTGCGCCGGTTCAAGGAGAACGTCGACGAAGTGCGCAATGGCATGGAGTGCGGCATCGGCGTCAAGCAGTACAACGACGTCAAGCCCGGCGATCAGATCGAGTGCTTCGAGCGCATCGAATTCGCGCGGACGCTGTAGAGACCGGAATCGGGAATGGGGAATTGGGAGAGGCGAAGCAGTTTCTCGATTCCCCACTTCGCGATGATTCAGAGCCTTTGATCCACCGATTTTCTATTCCCCACTCCCTATTCCCGGCTCCAAGCCATGCCCGCCAAGTCATTCAATCGCTCCGACCGCATCTCCGCGGAATTGCGCCGCGAAGTCGCGGTGCTCGTGCATGCGGCCGTGCGTGAACATGCCCTGCCGTCGGTAAGCGTGTCCGAAGTCGAAGTCACGCGCGATCTGGACATGGCGACGATCTACGTCACCGCGCTGATCGGCGACGAATCGAAGGAAGCGGTTAGCGCCTTGAACGAATTGGCGAGGGAATTCCGCCGCGATCTTTCGCGTTCGATGAAACTGCGCCGTGTGCCCGAACTGCGTTTCCGTTACGACGATTCAGTCGACAAAGGTGAACGCATCGAGCTGCTGCTGCGTGGCGATGCAGAATCATGATTCTGTCGGAGCGGCTTCAGCCGCGGTGCTTTTGCTCTGCGCGAGCACAAAAAGGCATCGCGGCTGAAGCCGCTC
>JBDSNK010000150.1:0-7622 GCA_039915385.1 Dokdonella sp. | reverse complement strand
TGCCTAGCCAGCGATCCGCGAGCAGTCCGCCGATCACCGGCATTGCGTATACGAGGCCGCCGTACGCGCCGACGAGGTTGTAGCCGTTGTCGTCCGAAAAGAGGTGGTACTTGGTCAGGTACAGCAGCAGCAACGCCTTCATGCCGTAGAACGAAAAGCGTTCCCACATCTCGGTGAAGAAGCAGATGTACAGGCCCTTGGGGTGACCTAAAAATTCATCCGGTGCGTGCGCGGCGTATCGATCGGTGAGCGCGGCGGGCATGCGGAATCCGGGCGGCAAGCGTTGCGCGCAGTATACCGATGCACGCCAAGGCCGTTCCTGTGGCACTCACAGGTCGCGCACGCGATCTAGTCGAATGAGCCGTAGAAAATATGTTCCTGGATGCGCTCCGCATCGAGACAGCGCATTCGACCCGGCGCTCCACAGTCGCGCAGCAGCGCGAGGTGAGAGCGCAATACGGCTTGTTGCGTCGCTGCGCGCGTCGCGTCGAGGCTGGAGATTTCGAACGGGTCGCTCGCGAGGTCGTAATGCTCGAAGCCGGCCGTCGTCGGATCCGTGCGCCAGTCGACGCGCCAGTCGATGAAGGCCTGCATGCCGCTGTTCTCGAAATCGCCTGCGCTACTGCGCACGCCAAGATAGTCGTAGAAATGGACCGGCGCAGGATACGGATCGCGGAAGTGCTCGATCAGGAAACGCCGTCGCCATGCGGGCGGCTCGTCGGCCGCGAAGAGCGGGATCAGGCTGCGCCCGTCGTGTGAAAGATCGGCGGGCAGGCCGGCCAGCTCCACGATCGTCGGCGCAAGGTCGTTGTTCAACACCATTGCGGTCCGATGGATGCCGGCGGGAACAGTCGGTCCGCGCATCAGCAACGGCACGCGGATCGACTCCTCGTAGGCCAGCGACTTTCCCCACGTGCGGTGTTCGCCGTATTGCCAGCCGTTGTCGGAGGTGAAGACGATGTACGCCGACTCCCAGCGTCCTGCGGCCATCAGGTGTTGCTTCACCTGCGCGAACAGATCGTCGAGCGCGCGCAGGGCTTCGAGCCGATGGCGGTACAGGCGATCCAGCGTCGCCACGCTAGCGCCATCGATCGGCGGATAGTAGGTCGCAAACCAGTCGGGTTTGTCCGATATGTCGGCTTCATCGAACGAGGGCTTGCCGGGGTCCAGATGGACATAGGATGGCAGCGAGCCGGCATGTCGTGGCGCCGGGCGCACGTCGACCTCGAAAGGGTTCGCCGCGGGCAGGCACAATTCGTAGTGCGGTGCGAGCGGCGCGAGATACAGAAACAGCGGTGACCCTGGTGCCACGTTGTCGATCAGGGCGCCCGCACGCTGCGCGATGACATCCGTCTGATAGTCGGCCGCGCCGGTGCCATACGTCACCAGCGTTCCGTCAACGTTGATCGAGTAGTTGTACATGCAATACGCGCCGGCGTAGCCCGGCGAGCCGTTGAGTTCGCCGTAGTCGGGCATCGCCTGCCAGTCGCTCCACCCCGGCGAAACGTAGTGCATGCGGCAATCGGGTGTATTGCATTCGGGCGCGTTGCGTGGCGTCGTGTAGCCATAGCCGTTGAGGAACTTGCCGACGACGCCCGTGTGGTAGCCCGCATCCTGCAGCGTCGTCGCGATCGTGTGGCTGTCGTCCAGCGCGCCGAACGAGCCGTCGGGGAACGTGCCCTTCAAGACTCCGTGGTTATGTGGATACTGACCCGTGAGGAAGGTGGCTCGTGAAGGACAGCACAACGCGTCGGTGACGAACGAGGTGTCGAACCGCGTTCCGCCTTCCACCAGCGCGCTTTGCAAAGCAGGCAGCAAGCCGAGAGCAAGCGCGGTATCGAAGGTGCCGACGTCGAGGTCGTCGGTCATCAGCACGACGACATCGGGACGCGTCGTAGTGTCGGCGCCAGCGTTCATCGCCAGGACCGGCGCTGCCCGACAGGCCGCAACCAGACACAGGGCGATGCCGAGTGCGCTACACGCCTTGCTTGCAGCGCCCATTCATCCCTCCTGCCCGACGCATCAACGGTACTTGTGATGGCCGCCTCGATCGTCCCCGCCACGCGGTGGTGTTTGCAGTCATGGCGTGCTCCGCGCGGAAGAGCGAAAACCCCGGCGGCGCCGGGGTTTTCGGGTGGAAACGGATGGCTCAGTGGTGATCGTGGTCTTTGCCGCGATCATTGCCATGCTCATTGCCATGTTCGTGCTCGCCACCGTGGCCACCATTTTGATGATCACTATGTCCACCGGCCGCGGAATGCGGAGCCGACATGTGTTGCTGCTGCGCACCGCCGTGACTCGGCGCATAGCTGTGCTCGCCGGAACCGCCATGCGACGCCTGGCCATGGGCATAGTTCGGATGGGGAGCCACAGAGGCGTGCCTATGCATCGGGCCACCGTGGTTCACGACACCATGCACCGGGCCGCCGTGGTTCACGGCACCGTGCACCGGGCCAGCCTGGTTCGAACCTCCATGGTATGGGCCACGACGCACGGGGCCGCCAAGGTTTGCTCCGCCGTGAATCGGGCCGCCGTGAATCTGCCCGCCGTGCACAATACCGTGTCCACCGTGGTAGCCGAAGCCGCCGTGATAACCGGGTGGACGCGGGGGCGGGCGATAGCCCCAGCGATGATTCGACCAGCGCGCACGATCGTGATACCAAGGCCGGCCACGGTAGTAGCTGTCCCAGTAAGTACCCAGCGCGAACGCGAAGATGGGAATGCCGATGCGCGCACCGTAGTCAGCGACATAGACGCGTTCGCCACCGAAGTCGTTCTGCAGGTAAGTGCCCGCAACCCAGCCACGGTCCGGACCGGCGACCACGTCGCACCAGGTCCAGCGGTCGATGCAACTCTGGATCGACACCGGCGTACCTTCCGGCAGCATTGTGATGGCCGGATAGTCGATGTCCGGTCCTGCGCGCAGGTTCACGGTGGCCGTGACGACTCCATCGTAGGCCTGCGCCGCAAGAGGAAGGAAGAGGGCGCCGAACACCCAGGCAAATCGTTTCATGGCAATGCTCCCTCACACGCGATGTGTGTGGCGCCTGTCTACACGCAAAACCGCGGAAAGACTATCGGCCGCGCGAAGCCGCTCTTCGCGGGTTCAGCTCGTTGGGGTCGGGCCAGTGCAGATGCGCCGATTTGGTCGAATCCCGTCCAGCGCTTACCATCGGTCCTTTCCACTCGGGGCTCCCCATGAAACCGATCCTGATCGTGACAGCCTTGGCCGTCGCATCGCCGGCCCTTGCCGCGGCGACCCATCCCTTCGACGTACACGACCTGGTGATGATGGACCGCGTCAGCGATCCGGCGCTTGCACCCGACGGCAAGACGATTTCAATGCAGGTGCGCGAAACCGACTACGACGCCAACAAGGGAAAGAACGGGATCTGGACCGTGCCTGCCGCAGGCGGCAAGTCCTCGCGCCTGACCGACAAGGCGCTGAGCGCGACCGGCGCGCGCTGGTCTGCAGACGGCGCGAGCGTGTTCTTCCTTGCTGCGAAGGACGGCGTGAATCAGCTGTGGCAAATCGACGCGAAGGGCGGGGCTGCGCATCAGGTCACCTCGTTCGCGCTCGATGTCAACAACTACAAGCTCGCGCCCGACGGCAAGCACGTGCTGTTGTCGATTGACGTGTTTGCCGACTGCACGAATCTTGCCTGCACCAAGAAGAAGCTCGACGCGACCAAGACCGACAAGGCCAGCGGCACTGTGTACGACAAGATCTTCGTGCGTCACTGGGATACCTGGTCCGACGGTCGCCGCGCCCAATTGTTCATCGCCGACCTCGGCGGCGACGGCAAGATCGCCAGCGAGCCGCATCTGCTGAGTCAGGGCATCGACGGCGACGTGCCGTCCAAGCCGTTCGGCGATGAAAACGAATACGCGTTTTCCCCGGATGGCGCGACCGTCTACTTCGACGTGCGCATCGCCGGCAAGAGCGAACCGTGGTCGACGAATTTCGATATCTATTCCGTGCCCGCCGACGGCTCGTCTCCACCGACGAATCTGACCGCGGCGAACCTTGCCTGGGATGCCAATCCGCTGCCTTCGGCCGATGGCAAAACGCTTTACTACACCGCGATGAAGCGTGCCGGCTTCGAGGCGGACCGCTTCGCCATCATGGCGATGGACCTTGCGACAGGCGCGACGCGCGAGATCGATCCGCAGTGGGATCGTTCCGCATCGCCGATGAAGCTGTCCGCCGATGGCAAGACGCTGTACACGACCAGCGACGACTGGGGCGATCTTGCGTTGTTCGGTGTCGACATCGCGAGCGGCAAGGCGACCAAGCTGGTCGCCGCTGGCAGCGTGACCGGCTTCGACGTCGGCAAGAAAAACCTCGTCGTCGCGCGTCAGGACTTCAAGCATCCGACGGACGTCTATACGGCTGACGCAAGCGGCAAGGGTCTCAAGCAGCTCACGCAGTTCAATACCGATCGCCTGAAGGACATCCAATTCGGAGACGCCGAGTTCTTCACCTTCAAGGGCCATGGCGGCGACACCGTGCAGGGCTACGTGGTGAAGCCGGTCGGCTACAAGGCGGGGCACAAGTATCCGGTCGCGTTCATCGTGCACGGCGGTCCGCAAGGCGCGATGACGAACGATTTCCACTATCGCTGGAATGCGCAGACGTATGCGGGCCAGGGCTTCGCCGTCGTAACCATCAACTTCCACGGTTCGACCGGCTATGGCCAGAAATTCACCGACGCGATCTCGGGCGACTGGGGCGGCGCACCGCTGGACGACCTCAAGGCGGGCTGGGCCTCGGCGCAGAAGAAATACGAGTTCCTCGATGGCGACCGCGCGTGCGCGCTCGGCGCCTCGTACGGCGGCTACATGATGTACTGGATGGCAGGCGTGTGGAACGAGCCCTGGAAGTGCATCGTCGCGCACGACGGCGTGTTCGACAGCCGCATGATGAGTTACTCGACCGAAGAACTGTGGTTCGACGAGTGGGAACATTCAGGCAAGACCCAGTACGAGGATCCGGCCACGTACGAAACCTACAACCCGATCAACCACGTCAAGGACTGGCGCGCGCCGTTGCTGGTCATACACAGCGATCAGGACCTGCGCATTCCGCTCGAGCAGGGCCTCGCCGCGTTCACTGCTGCGCAACGTCGCGGCATCCCGAGCAAATTCCTGCGCTTCCCGGATGAGAATCACTGGATCCTCAAGCCGCATAACAGCGTGCTCTGGCACGACACCGTCAACGCATGGCTGAAGCAGTGGACGGCCAAAGACGCGAAGTCTGGGTAAGCCGCACGTCATCTCCTGCGCAAGCGGCGGCGTATCGTGAGTCACGATGCGCCGTCGTGCCGACCGCCATCAATCTTTGAATCAACGACAGGGGAATGCGAATGGATGCGAACCAGAAAAACAGCCGTGGCAATCGCGGCGCAATGCACCTGATGCTTGCGATAGGCGTCGCGTGTGCCGCCGCATCCGGACACGCGAAGGCAACAAATTTCCCCGTCAGCGGCACGATCACCGTCAACGGCAATCCGGGTGTGTTGCCGGATGGCGGCACGTTCGGCGACTCGAGCTACAACGCGACAACCGGCGATATCGCGAGCGGTCTGTTTACGTTCCCGCAGTCGACGACGACCTTCCATTCGGACACGCTCGGCGTCGACATCACGGTGACCTATCAACTCAGCCAGACCAATGCATCGACCGGACAGGTCGCCAATGATGGCGTTGCAGCGCTGACGCAGGCACAGCTGAAGTTGAAAGCAATCTCTGCCGTGGTCGGCTTCGTCCCGATCGCGTTTGGCAATACCTGCATCTTCCAGCCGATCAACGTCGATCTTGACGGCACTGGCGCGGCGAGCGGGCTCGATCTCGCCCAGAGCGGATTCACGATTCCGCAGGTCGGCGCGACCGATTGTGGTGGCTATGGCAGTCAGGTCAACTCCGGCATCGCCGGCAGCAGCAACAGCATCCAGATGCAGATGGCCGGCGATTTCACCCCGCCACCGGCAAACGACACGATCTTCGCGAATGGCTTTGAAAGTCCCAATCGCGCCGAATGAATCCGCTGCTGATACGCAATGCACGGATCTTCGCGCCTGCGCCACTCGGCGTATGCAACCTGCTGCTCGGCGGCGGTCGCATCCTGTGGATCGGAACGGATGCGATGCAGCTGCCAGCGGCACTGGCTGTTGCGACGATCGATGTTGAAGGCCGCCGCCTGATTCCCGGTTTGATCGATGGCCATGTGCATGTGACTGGCGGCGGCGGTGAAGCGGGCTTTCGCACACGCGTGCCGCCGCTCGGGATTTCCCGTTTCACGCGCGCCGGCATCACAACCGTGATCGGCCTGCTCGGCACCGACGACACCGCACGCGGTCCACGTGAGTTGCTCGCAACGTTGTATGCACTGCGCGAGGAGGGCCTCACGGCGTACGGCTACGCCGGCGGCTATCACGTTCCGCCGGCAACCTTGACGGGCAGTGTGCGCGGCGACCTCGTATTTATCGATGCGCTGATCGGTGTCGGCGAGATTGCACTCAGCGATCATCGATCAAGCCAGCCGACGTTGGACGAACTGCTGCGCCTTGCCGCGGACGCCCACGTCGCCGGACTCATGACTGGCAAGGCCGGTATTCTGCATTTGCATCTGGGTGATGGCTCGCGCGGGCTCGACCTCGTGCGCCGCGCGCTCGCGGAAAGCGAATTGCCGCCGCGTGTGTTCCATCCCACGCACGTGAACCGGCGCAAGACTTTGTTCGACGAAGCGATCGACCTCGCCCGTGGCGGCAGCACAATCGACATCACCGCATTCCCGGTCGCGGACGGCGAGGACGCCTGGAGCGCAGCCGACGCCTTGATCCTGGCGCTCGACCGCGGCGTGCCAGCCGCCAACCTGACGATCAGCTCCGACGCAGGCGGCTGCCTGCCATGCTTCGACGCACAGGGCCATGTCTCGCACATGGACGTCGGCGACGCCGGCGCGCTGCTGCAATCGCTGCGTGAGGTCGTCGAACGCGGCGTGCCGCTCGAGCGCGCGCTGCCAGCGTTTACCAGCAATCCCGCGCGCCTGCTGCGGCTCGGCGCGAAGGGGAATCTTCTCGTTGGTGCCGATGCGGACATGGTCGTGCTGGACGATTCCTGCAAGGCTCGGGACGTGATCGTCGGCGGTGTCGTGCATGTGCGCGATGGTCAGTGCGTGCGCAGCGGTACATTCGAGGCTGGCGCATCGCCTTGATGTGCGCGTGGCGGAGGATTGCTTTGAAGTCCTCTCCCTCAAGGGGGAGGGCTTGAAGTGGTGTTGCTGTGAAGTCCTCCCCTTCAAGGGGAGGATTTAGGAGGGGATGGTGTTGGTTGGGTACTGGTCCGTCGTCGGAATTTCGCAAGCCGCCACCATCCCCACCCAACCCTCCCCTTGAATGGGGGGGGCTTGAGAGCCATCCATCCCGAGATTGCGGCCTTGCCGCGGTCCGTGTACAGATAGACCGTCCCTACCTTTGAAACAGTGAGAGCTACTGCATGTGTCCCAGCAAGGTCCGCGACGGTGAAGAGCGCGGCTGGATCGTCCCGATTGGCGGTGCCGAGGAAAAGGAAAACGACCCGCGCATTCTCGAGCGCTTCGTCAATCTGTGCGGCGGCGCCGA
>JBDSNK010000134.1:0-9306 GCA_039915385.1 Dokdonella sp. | reverse complement strand
GGAGATGTCCGTCTCCGTTATCGCGTGGCGAATCGCGGTGGGGCAGCGCTGTCCGCGCTGCAGACCCGCTTGCGCATCGTCAGGGCGGCGACGCATGCGCCAGTGAGCGAAGAGGATGACCAGTTCGACCTGGCCATTGGTGCCGCTCACGAAGCCGTGTCGACGCAGACTGCGCCACCACTTGAGCTGGTCGGCCATGCTGCGATTCTTGAGGCCCGATTGCCGGGAGACGCGGCAGGGCAGTGGCGTCTGCTCGCGCAGCAAGGCTTCTCCGTCGTCGATATGTTGCCCCCGGAGATCACCGTACTGAGTCCCTCGAACGGTGTCGTGCAACCGGCTGTCGTGCCGTTTCGCGCGATGATTGTCGATCGCCACTCCACAGTGGCGGCGGCAGAAGTCAGCATCGACGAAGGCACGTGGCAGCCCGTCAGCATGGGCGCCGACGGTCAATACGCGCGCGGACTTACCGGGCTGATCGACGGACCACATACGCTCAGCGTGCGCGCGCGGGATACCTGGGGTAATCAGGCGCAGACCGCGCCGATGCTGATTATCGTTGATGCAACGCCGCCGCTCATCGTGATCACTAGCGTCGCCGATGGCGATGCGGTCAACCACGCGGTTGCCCCGCAGGTCGCGATCACTGATGCACATCTGGCCAGCAGCGACATTCGCTTGAATGGCGTTCCTTTTGTATCCGGAGCACCCGTGGACAGCGACGGAACTTACGTGCTCTCCGTGCGTGCGACCGACGACGCAGGCAATCAGAGCCAGCGCTCGGTGCGATTTGTCATCGACCGCGTCTCCCCATCCGTTGCTATCACGGCGCCCGTCGACGGCGCCGTGATTGCGCAAAGTGCGATTCGCGTGGATGTGCATAGCGAAGCGGCGGCGCACGTCGTGCTGGTTACTGGGGTCTATCAGGCATCGGCGATCGCCGATGGCGATGGAAACGCGAGTTTCGAAGCGGTTCCACTGGTCGACGGGTTGAATCGAATCGAAGCGAGCGCGAGCGACAGGGCCGGCAATGTCGGTGGCCCCGTCGCGATCAATGTCACATACCAGACTATCGTCAACGCCCCACTGACAGGCACGCTGCAGCCAGACGCAACGGACCTGGCACAGGGCGCTGCGCTCGGCGTGCACCTGACTGTGCACAATTCCAATAGCTCGATGCTCTCGGCGCAACAGCTGCGCGTGCAGGTGCTGGATGCGTCAATGTCGCCGTTGGCCGAACAGCTGTTGACGCGCGATTTCACGTCGCAAGAAACCTTCGCAACGGACTACAGTTTTGCCAGTGGCAGTTGGCCGCTCGGCGGCCTTGCCCTCGCACTCGACCTCCAGCAAGGCGGCGGCTGGACGCGCCTCGATACAAAACAGATCAACGTGGTCGATCTCACGCCACCCCTGTTGGCGCTCGTTGCGCCCTCGGAAGCCGATGTACTGCAGGGGCCGATCACCTTGCACGCGACGGCCAGCGATGGCTTGACCGGCATCGCGACCGTTGAGGCTAGTGTCGATGGCGGCAACTGGGATGCGCTAGTCGCGGGCGTCGGCGATGCCTACCAATCGGCAGCCATGGCCCTGACCGATGGTGATCATCAGGTCGATCTGCGAACGCATGACGGTGCCGGCAATACTACGAGCATCGGTCCTGTGCATTTTGCGGTCGACAATACGCCGCCGCTGATCAACATCGCCGGCGTCGCCGAGGGTGCCTTGCTGTCGCATGCGGTGTCGCCTGCGATCACGGTTGCCGACGCACATATATTCACCAGCGATGTGCGCTTGAACGATGTGCCCTTCGTTTCCGGAACGCTCATCAATGCGAGTGGCGACTATCGAATAGACGTCATCGCGACCGACGTGGCGGGCAACCAGGCATCCTCGACCTTGCGCTTCACTCTCGATCTCGATCCGCCTACGGTCGTGTTCACCGCGCCAGTGCCGGATGCGGTCGTCACGGTGGACACCGTCGAGGTCATCGGGCAAACCGAGGCACTTGCGCAAGTCCATCTGACAACCGGCAGTTTCACTGTCGACGTGGCGGCAGATGCGTCCGGTCGATTCGATGTGCCAGGCGTGCCGTTGCAGGCGGGTGCGAACCTGCTTGTCGCGCGTGCAACCGATCGCGCTGGCAATATCGGGCCCGACGCAAGCGTCACGGTCACCTATGAAGTGGTACAGGAAGCCGCTGTCACCGGTCAGATTGGCGTGTTGACGACGCCGTTGAAGCAGGGCTTGCCGATCGACGCACCGTACGCGATCCAGAATACCGGCGGGATCGCGCTTTCAGCATTGCCACTGCGGTTTGAATTGCATGCTCTGGCGGGTGGTGATGCGCTGGTCACTGAGGAATTCTCCGTTGATCTTGCGCTCGGCTCACAGGTTGATGGCACTCGTCACCTGGCGACTTCGACGCTTGTGCCCGGCGACTACGTGCTGTCATTGCTTGCCGATCTGCCGGTATCGGGCGGGCAGGCCGCATGGGCTGTGCTCGACACAGCGGCGATTGCGCTCGTCGGCAATCCTTGCCACTTCAGCGACGTGATCTTCGCGGATGGATTTGACGATGGAAATCTGCACAGGGGCGACTTTATTTTCTGCAATGGCTTCGAGTTGAACGTTGCCACGCAGCCAGCAGCGGCCATTGGTTTCGCGCCGTGGATCGATGCGACTGCATGGATTGCGACCGCGCTGTCGCCGAAGGACGCTGCCGAAAAATCAATTGCCTTTGCCAGGGTTCATTCGAAACATGCAAACAACGCGCAGGGGCATGCGCTGACCTTGCATTCCAGCATTGGGAATCCGTTCGCCAGCCAACGAAACCGGTTTGCCTGGCCGCATGAGCCGGCCCCGAATGTGCTGTTGGCGTATTCACCCGTATTGCCGCGACGCGACTGGATGAGGACGTCTCTGATGGTAGAGCGCAGCGGCCTGCACGGTATGCAACTGCTTGCCGATATCGCGGACGATCGCAATGTGCGGCACGGTCAGTCTGAGGAGCTACGCTGATGGTCAGGACAGGGATGTTGTTCGCTCGTGCGATTGCCGTTCTGACCCAGCGCCGACCGGGTTTTCTCAATGGACTGCTGGCGTTGGTGACGATCTTCATCGTCGCTGGCAACGCGATCGCCATTGGCAAGGACCGGTTGCCCACGAGCACGGCCGCGACGCAGGCAGTCGGCACCGCATCCTCGGCTGTGCCTGTTTCGACTGCAGCGCATTCGACCGCCCCTGGGTCGGTCAAGGCATCTACGCGCCCGCCGACTGGCGACAGCGCCGTCCTTCGCGCATTGCTCGCAGGCCAGGATGCGCGTGCTGCCGTCGCAGATGCGTTGAGCACGATGGACTCAGGGGCGACGCCCACAAAGGTGGCTGCGAGTGGAAGGTCGAGTGCATTCGGCGCGTACGCCAATGGCATCCATCGCGTCAGCCAGACCTTGAAGTCTGCGCGCGAGGCATGGTCGAAATCGACGGCCACGGCCGCGCGGCCCCCGCTTGCGGATGCGTTGGCGAATCTTCGCGCGCAGCGCTTGCTCGTCGATGCGCGCGTTGAGCAGATCGATCGTCTGGTTGCGGCGCCCTCGATGCCGGCCGTTGCGCGTCAACGCTGGGCAGCACACCGGATGCGCATCACCGCGTCAGTATCCGAGCTCGATGCCGCCGCGCAGCGGCTTCTGGATGCCGTGGGCCATGCGACTGACCACACCATCGCCTTGCCGATCGACGAACTCGATGCGCTGATCACGAACGAGTCGCGCAGTTCGGCCGCGCCCATCTACGGTGCGGCGACATTGCCGGTGTTTCGGCCGCGCTTGGCGACGCGCGACCCGGCGATGTCTCCGGTGGTCACCCCGAGTTACGCCAATTCAGTGGACGACGATGCACCCGTCGCTGCGGACTATGCATCGAGCATGGATACGCCGCTGTCCGGCGTGATACTCGATCAGGCGCAGGCACTCGGTCGCGACTACACGCGCATCTTCGATTTCGTGCGCAGTCAGGTGCGTACGCAATGGTACGCAGGGGCGCAGAAGGGCGCCGAAGCAACGCTGCGCACGCATGCCGGCAACGATGTCGACCAGGCTGCCTTGCTGATCTCTCTGTTGCGTGCAAGCGGCGCGCCGGCGCGATTCGTGCGCGGTGTGCTCGATGTGCCGGTTGCCGATCTGGCGGCGATGCTCGGCGTGCGCACCGACGATGTAGGCCGCGCACTGACGGCGGCGGGCGTGCCAAATCGTCCGCTGGTAAGCGCCGGCCGCATCAGCGGATTCGCTATCGAGCAGGTTTACGTCTCGGCCTACGTGCCGTTTTCCAATTATCGCGGCACCTCGGCGGATCTGGACGGGCGCGCATGGATTCCGCTTGCCCCTTCAATCAAGTCGCATGCATTCGTACCCGCTGCCGGTGCGCTGGCGCGTATCGGCCTGTCAATTCCCGATTTCACCGCGCAATACCTGTCGGCGACGCAGTCCTTGGCTCCGCTGGATCTGCTGCGTCCGCAAGTAAGCGATGGCCTCACCCACGTGTCGCCGCCGCTCGTGTATGAAAGCCAACTCAGCCAGATCGCCGTCGACGCGCCTGCAATCGAACTCTTGCCGTCCAGCTTGCCGGTACGCGTTGAATCGGTGACCGGGGAGTTCGCGCAGCTTCCCGATACGTTGCGTCAGCACGCACGCATTGTCGTGCGATCCGGCGGCAACGACACCCATCCTGTCGTGTTCGATCACGTGTTTTCGATGGCGCAATTGCTCGATCGACGGGTGACGCTCTCCTATCAGCCTGCGTCGATTGATGACGGCCGCATTGCGGACCAGCATGGTGGTCTCGGCGGAACGCCACCCTATCTGATACACCTGCGCGCCGTCGTCAACATCGCGGGTCTTCCGGCCACCGCGGGAAGTGGCGAGATCGAAGGCGGTGCGTCGCATCGTATCGAGATCACGCTGGATAGCCCCGCTGGAACTTCGTTCGCTTCGCAGCAAGTGACCGCCGGTGGAATCACCGCACTGGTGTTCGACGCGCAAGGCGATCCGCCGCCGCAGCAGGCGGACGACAGCGTGCTGGTCGGCGAGAGCGAGACCAAAGCCGCGCGGCTGCTGTCGAACTTCGGCGCGCGATACCTCGCGACCTGGGACCGCGCTGACGATGAGCTCGCGCGCCTGGTCGGCGTCAGTGTGATGCGTCCGTTTCCGTCACTTGCGCTGGTGATCAACCAGTACCGCGTCGATCGTGTCGACGGCGTGGCCGACGCGTTGATATGGAGCGGCGTCGGCCTCGATGCCGCATTGCGGCCGGTCGAGCCGATCGCGCAGTCGGACAACCCGACCGCGCCGTCGGACTGGCTCACCTTGGCCAGCCTGCAAGGCTCGGTGCTCGAGCACCTGGTGTTCGAGCAGCAATGGTTGGTGAACAGCATTTCCGCCGACAAAGGCCTGGCCGTTGCGCTCCAAAACGGCACGCCGATCCTGACCCTGACCCAGGCAACGGGAACTGCCGGCGTCAATCAGCCGCCGCCCGTGCTGGACGCGATCTCAGCGTGGCTCGCGCGAGGTTATGTGGTCGAAGTGCCGCGCGATCCCGTGCACTATGAATCCTGGGTTGGTGCGGTCTGGCGCGTGCGCTCGTCGTCAACCGGTGAAGCGGGTTATTTCATCGCTGGCGGATTGGCGGGTGGCTCGACCGCGATGCCACCGGAGCTGTGGTATTTCCGGGACCTCGCGGAATGGCTCGCGAACCCGTATGGACAGGATGCATCCGACGATCCGCTCAGTGGTGTCGCGCTGTCGCTCGATGATTCGGCGCAATGGCAGGATGGCGTCGCCGATACCGCATTGGCGAAACCGCTGCACGCGTTCGTGCAGGATGCGAGTGGGCGCCCCGTGCGCGGCGCGCAAGTGCAGTTCCGCGTGACGACGGGCACCGGCAAATTGATCGGCCCGGGCGGTGACCAGGTCGCGCAAGCGGATTACGAGACTGACCGTTACGGCACCGCCACGGCAAGTTTCATTCTCGGCAAGCAGCAAGGCACGTTCGGCAGCTATCGCACGCAGCAGGGTCAGCCTTACCCGCAATGGGTGGGACACAACCTCATCGAAGTCAGCGCTACCGCCACGGTCGGCACCTTGTATTCGGGTCAGCCCTATCTCGAATTCACCTTGCCCGATGTTCCAAGCAAGCTCTCCCTGTTAGGCGATGACCACCGTTTCCTGACGCCGGGCATGGCATATCTGCCGTATCGCGCGCAAGTCACCGATCGCTACGACAACGAAGTGTCCAACGTCCCGGTCGCGTTGAGTGCGACCACGCAATACATCGCAAGTTCGTGTGCGACCAGCACCCACGTCGACACGATAGACGCGACGCTGTTCGCGCCGGGCCAGTGTCTGCCTGAGATTCCACAATTGACCGGCAATGCCTGTGCAATGCCGAATCTGGCGATTTCGTCCCAACCAGGAGGTGCTCCGTTCTTCGTCGTGCCTCCGAAGACTGCATTGGCCAAGGTCAGCGTTGCAGGCAATGCGCAAGGCGCCGCAGCGACACTGCACCTGTCCACCAACGATGAGCTGTTCGATGGTTGCAGCTACGCGGAGACTTTCTGGGTACTGGAATGGGCGCACACGATCACCTATGGCTACACGCCACTGACGAGTTTGGCCCAACGGCTTCTCGACGCCGCACGGCCTGGGGAGTTGATGCCGGCGTCGCAGCGCGTGGATGCCTATAGAGCGGAAATCACTGGCGGAGATCATGCCGATGTGATCTGGCATCCGGGTGTGAACGCACACTTCACGCCGCAATTGCAGAACGGCAGCCTCGAGAACGTGCGCGAGCTCGGCGGCGGTGGATATATGGTGGACATGCGCGCGGGCCCTGACCCGGGTCCCGTGCACGGTTCGATCTTTGTGGAATGGAACGGGATCCGGACACGCATGCCCGGCGTTGCCGACGCGACGCGCTCGCCGGATACGGAAGATCTCATCTACGCCTGGTCCGTCGATCCGCGTGCACCAGAGGTGACGCCGTCACCCATTCCACTGACGCCGTTCGGCGCGACGGATCAGCCGATCCATATCCAGGTGAAGACCCTGCCGGGCGACTACTACGCCGCGCCTGTGCAGATCGATTTGCTGCAGGGCAACGATGTTCTGGCAACGTCTGCGATGCCGATCGGCGACGGCGACCACAGCTATGCCGACTTCGCGCGCGGCATGCGGGTGGACACGAGCAAGGTCTACAGCACGCGCGTGGTGCTCAACGATGGAACCCCATTCCGGCTTGAATCGCCATCGACGCCGCTCGTGTTCGGACAGGGCATCATCGCCGGTTACGACCTGCTGCCGCCAACGACACAACCCATCCAGCCGACCCAGTCGCCGAAGGACAGCTCGGACCCCGCGGGTGACATTTTGCGCCTGCAAGGGCACCACCCGAAAGAGATCAACGTTTCTGAAGACGTCGATGTTCCGAGCGGATATTCGTGTACTTTCGGCGATCGTTTTGGGTATCTGTTGGCGCAGGATGCCACCGTAACAATGAAGTTTTACAAGCTCGGCGTCGGTGGCGCGCCGAGTCTGCTTGTTGCGTGGGCTCCGCTCGACGGCGTTGCGCAGACAACCGGCGTGCATGACTTCATGGTCACCATAGCGGACCTGCCCGTCGGCACCTACCAATTCAAGCTGGATGCCGTAGCCAGCGATGGCAAGTCGGAACACTACGTAGGTTCGGCCCATCATGGCGTGCGCCGTCATGATTCCCTGCCGCTCGCACATTCGTTCGTTAAAGGCGTGGATCTGTATTCCGGGAACGCCATTGTGTCTGAGGAAGACATTGCGATCGGCGGCCGTGGACCTGGCCTCAAGCTGAGTCGCACCTATGTGAGTCATCAAGGCGATCAACGCGGTTTCTATGGACGTGGCTGGTCATCGGATCTGGATTCGCGAGTCGTCACCGACGCGTGCAACACACGTGTCGTGATCGGCGCCGCGGGGCAGGGACAGCGTTACAGGCAGGACAGTATCGATGCCGATGGCACGGCACATTTCATTGCGATCAACGGTTACCACGGCACGCTGACGCAGCACAGCGGCGAATACGATTTTTACGCCAAGGATGGTACGCGTTACCACTATGCACAACCCGATGCTGGCGGCCCTCGTCTGAGCTACGTCGAAGATACCAACGGCAACCGCGTCGGTTACAGCTATGAGCTGACCCAGGGGCCGCCGCACGTCAATCGCATCGAAGATTCTGCTGGCCGGCACATCGACATCACCTATGCCGTCAAGCACGTCACCCGCCATGAAGCCGGCGTCAGCATCGAAGACAGCTTCGCTGTTGCTACCGATGCAAGGGGTCCCGGCGGGTTGAAGGTTCACTACGATTACGATGATCAAGAGAACCTGCTGAAAGTGACGCGCAATGAGGGCGAGTCGCAAGGTCCAGGTACGCGCATGCGTGGCTATACCTATCAGGATTTCGGTGGCGTGTACGCCACCGATGAACATGGCGAACCAACGTATTACCAATTTGGTTATCGCCTGATGTCGTCCACCAATCCCGTCGACAACGCGACGCGGGAATATACCTACGAGCTTGGCTTGACCGGGTTTGTTGCCGAGAACGGTTCGGACGTTCTGATTCCGGAACAGCGCGTAAAGACCATTACTGAGCCTGACCACCGCACGACAATATTATCCTACGACGGTATACCCGGTTTGAGCCTTGCGAAAACCGATGTCGCCGACGCGCGCCTGAATCCGACCCACTACGAGTTCAACCAGTATGGAGCCGCCGAGGTCGTCACCGATCCAGTGGGCACCACAAAAACAATCTGGGACACGGCTGCATCGCAACCTGCCTCGATCGAGGATGCGCTGCACACGCTTACCACCTATGCGTACGACGCGGCTGGCAACAAGACGTCCGAAGTGATCCAGCCACAGACAGGCAGTTCGATCACGCACAGTTGGACCTACAAACCCGAGGCTGACTTCACATCGCCATTTATCCGCGATCGCATGGCGACGGCAACGGACGGCAACGGGCATGACACCACTTACACCTACGATGGGCATGGCAACCGCACGCTGATGACACGCGGTGGCATCAGCGAAAGGGACGGCTACGATCCCAACGGTGACCATGGCAGCCACACCGACGGTCTCAATCACACTTGGCTCTGGCGCTACGACACTTACGGCACCGTGCGCGAAGCAGAAGACCCGCTGCATCACACGACGGCCACCACCTACGACGAGCGCGGCCGCAAGCTCGACGAAACCGATGCGAATTCGCATCGAA
>JBDSNK010000108.1:0-9441 GCA_039915385.1 Dokdonella sp. | reverse complement strand
TGCCCAGATGGCGGAATTGGTAGACGCACTACCTTGAGGTGGTAGCGACGCAAGTCGTGGAGGTTCGAGTCCTCTTCTGGGCACCATCTGATCTGACGACGACGCTCCGGACGCTTGGTCCGGGGCGTCGGCGCTGGATCTCTTCTTACCGTCGTCGCCGCGGTTTCTGACTGCAGCGACCGCTGATGCACCCGTCGTGGTGCGGAGGTGTCTGTGCTGGCCGAGTATTTCCCGGTCCTTTTGTTCCTCGCGGTCTCCGCCGTGATTGGCATTGCGCTGATCGTCATCGGCAACCTGCTCGGTCCCAGTCGCCCGACGTCTGAAAAATCGGCGCCCTACGAGTGCGGCTTCGAGGCGTTCGAGGACGCGCGCATGCGTTTCGACGTGCGCTACTACCTGATCGCGATCCTGTTCATCATCTTCGATCTCGAAATCGCGTTCGTGTTCCCGTGGGCTACCGTATTCGGCAAGCTCGGCCTGCAGGGTCTGGTTGAAATGGGCATCTTCCTGTCGTTGCTGGTGCTCGGCTTCGTCTACGTGTGGAAGAAGGGAGCGCTGGAATGGGAATGATGCGTTTCTCTCTCGCAGGATCGGGCATCCTGCCGCGACCTGCGCACAAGCGCTCGCTTGCGAGGATGAAATCATGAGCCTGGTCACCCGCATCAGTGAAACGATGCACAACCCGGCGCCGGTCAACGTCGTCGACGACATCCTGCGTCCGGGTGACGACAACCCGCTGATGCAGCGCGGCTTCGCGACTGCGTGCCTCGACGATCTGATCAACTGGGCGCGTACCGGCTCGATGTGGCCAATGACGTTCGGCCTGGCCTGTTGCGCGGTCGAAATGATGCATGCCGGTGCTGCGCGACTCGATCTGGACCGCTATGGCGTGATCTTCCGCCCGAGTCCGCGTCAATCCGACGTGATGATCGTCGCGGGTACGCTGGTCAACAAGATGGCGCCGGCCCTGCGCAAGGTCTACGACCAGATGCCCGATCCAAAATGGGTCATCTCGATGGGCTCCTGCGCGAACGGCGGCGGCTACTACCACTATTCCTACGCGGTCGTGCGCGGCTGCGATCGCATCGTGCCGGTCGACATCTATGTGCCCGGCTGTCCGCCGACGGCGGAAGCGCTGATCCACGGCATTCTGCAATTGCAGAAGAAGATCCGCCGCACCAACACGATTGCGCGCTGAGGGGCCACGGCATGAGCGACAACACCGCTGCAACCGCTGGCGCCGACCATCAAACGTCTGCCTTCGCGCAGAAACTCGGCGTGAAGCTGGGCCAGGCGATGGTCAAGCTCGGCGAAAAACGCGACGAAATCACCGTCGACGTGCTGCCGGAAAACTGGCTCACCGTCGCAAAGATGCTGCGCGATGACGTGGAGCTGCATTTCGAGCAGGCGATGGACCTGTGCGGTGTCGACTATCTGTCCTACGGCGATGTCGAATGGGACACCACGGATGCTTCCGCGCAAGGCTTCTCGCGCGGCGTAGAGGGCGATAGCGGACCGGGCCGATTCAACTGGGTCGATCGGCCGCGTCATCCGAATATTCCGCATCGTTTCGCCGTCGTCGTCCAGCTGCTTTCGATCAAGCACAACCACCGCGTTTGCCTGCGCACGCATTGCGCGGATGACGACTTGCCGAGCGTTTCGTCGCTGATCGGTATCTGGCCGAGTGTGGACTGGTTCGAACGCGAGGCGTTCGATCTCTACGGGGTCATCTTCGAGGGCCATCCGGACCTGCGCCGCATCCTCACCGACTACGGTTTTGTGGGCCATCCGTTCCGCAAGGATTTCCCGCTGATCGGCAACGTGGAAGTGCGTTACGACCCGGAGAAAAAGCGAGTGGTGTACGAGCCGGTGACGTCGGTCGAACCGCGCGTCCTGGTGCCGCGCACGATTCGCGACGATTCGCGCTATGAACAGGCGGACGCGGAACGCAAGGCGGGAGTCAAGTAAGTCATGCAAGAAATCCGCAACTACACGATGAATTTCGGCCCGCAGCATCCTGCCGCGCACGGGGTGCTGCGCCTGGTGCTGGAGATGGACGGCGAGACGATCGTGCGCGCCGATCCGCATATCGGTCTGCTGCATCGCGGTACCGAGAAGCTGGCCGAGTCAAAACCGTTCAACCAGTCGATCGGCTACATGGATCGCCTCGATTACGTCTCGATGATGTGCAACGAGCACGCATACGTGCGTGCGATCGAGAACCTGCTCGGCGTCGATGTGCCGGACCGCGCGCAGTGGATCCGCACGATGTTCGACGAGATCACGCGCATCCTGAACCACCTCATGTGGATCGGCTCGAACGCACTCGATCTTGGTGCCATGGCGGTGTTCCTGTACGCGTTCCGCGAGCGCGAAGAGTTGATGGACTGCTACGAGGCGGTCAGTGGCGCGCGCATGCACGCGACCTACTATCGTCCCGGCGGCGTCTATCGCGACCTGCCGGAGCAGATGCCCAAGTACAACGAATCGAAGTGGCACAAGGGCAAGGATCTGGATCGTCTGAACAATTGGCGCGGCGGTTCGATGCTCGACTTCCTCGACGCGTTCTGCGCCGATTTCCCGCGCCGTGTCGACGAATACGAAGAGCTGCTCACCGGCAACCGCATCTGGAAGCAGCGCACGGTCGATATCGGCATCATCCCGCCCGAGCAGGCGCTCGCATGGGGCATGTCCGGTCCGATGCTGCGGGGTTCCGGCATCGAATGGGATCTGCGCAAGAAGCAGCCTTACGCGAAATACGCGGAAGTCGATTTCGACATCCCCGTCGGCGTGACGGGCGATTGCTACGATCGTTACCTGGTGCGTGTCGAGGAGATGCGTCAGTCCAATCGCATCATCAAACAGTGTGTCGACTGGCTGCGTGCAAATCCGGGCCCGGTCATGCTGAAGAACTTCAAGGTTGCTCCGCCGTCCCGTGTCGAGATGAAGGACGACATGGAAGCGCTGATCCATCACTTCAAATTGTTCACCGAAGGTTACTGCGTCCCGGCCGGCGAGACCTACGCCGCAGTCGAGGCGCCGAAGGGCGAATTCGGCATCTATCTGGTCTCCGATGGTGCGAACAAGCCGTTCCGCCTGAAGTGTCGTGCGCCGAGTTTCGTGCATCTGTCGTCGATGGACGCGATCGTGCGCGGCCACATGCTGCCCGACGTGGTTGCGATGATCGGTACCTACGACGTTGTGTTTGGAGAGGTTGATCGATGAAGGCGACCGGCAACTACGAAGCGGTCAAGGACGTCGATCCGCAGGTCGCGTTGAACGCGCACACGCGCGAACACATTGACCATTGGGCTGCGAAATTCCCGCCCGATCGCAAGCGCTCCGCTCTGATCCAGGGTTTGTGGGCTGCGCAGGAACAGAACGGCGGTCATCTGACCGACGAATTGATCACGGCGGTGACGAAGTATCTTGGCCTGCCGCAAGTCTGGGGTTACGAGGTCGCAACGTTCTACTCGATGTTCGAGACGAAACCGGTCGGTCGCAACAACGTTGCGATCTGCACGAATATCTCGTGCTGGCTCAACGGCGCTGAGGACATCGTGCGCCATTGCGAAAAGAAGTACGGCATAAAGCTCGGCGAGAGCAGCGCAGACGGCCGCATCTACCTCAAGCGCGAGGAAGAGTGCCTGGCCGCGTGTTGTGGCGCGCCGATGATGGTCGTCAATGGTCACTACCACGAGAACCTGACGCTCCAGAAGGTGGACGCGATTCTCGACACGCTCGAATAGACATCAAATAGAAGTGTAGGAGCGGCTTCAGCCGCGATGCTTTTTTATCAAGCGCCACGAAGAGCATCGCGGCTGAAGCTGCTCCTACAGATACCAACAAGCGAATCATCCAATGGCATACGGTCCCGCACCGCAGGAACACCAGGTCGTCTACACGACGCTGCACTTCGAGCAGCCGTGGACGCTGGACAATTATTTGAAGGTCGACGGCTACAAGGCGTGGAAGAAGATCCTCGCCGAGAAGACCGATCCGGCCGTGATCATCGACGAGCTCAAGAAGAGCGCGCTGCGCGGGCGCGGCGGTGCCGGATTCCCGACGGGTTTGAAGTGGTCGTTCATGCCCAAGGGCACGATGCAGAAGTACATCCTGTGCAATTCCGATGAATCGGAACCGGGCACCTGCAAGGATCGAGACATCCTGCGGTTCAACCCGCATTCCGTCGTCGAAGGCCTCGCGATCGCGTGCTACGCGACGGGTTCGACGGTTGCCTACAACTACTTGCGCGGCGAATTCCACCATGAGCCGTTCGAGCATATCGAACTGGCTTTGAAGGATGCTTACGCAGCCGGCTTGCTCGGCAAGAACATCATGGGCAGTGGCGTCGACGTCGATATCCACAATGCACTGGGTGCCGGTGCGTATATCTGTGGAGAAGAAACCGCGTTGATGGAATCGCTGGAAGGCAAGAAGGGTCAGCCGCGATTCAAGCCGCCGTTCCCGGCGAACTTCGGCCTGTACGGCAAGCCGACCACGATCAACAACACCGAAACCTATGCCTCGGTGCCGACAATCCTCAACAAGGGCGCCGACTGGTTCCTCAATGTCGGCAAGCCGAACAACGGCGGCCCGAAGATTTTTTCGGTGTCCGGCCATGTCAACAAGCCGGGCAACTACGAGATCAAGCTCGGCACACCGTTTTCGGAATTGCTGGCGATGGCAGGTGGCGTGCGCAATGGCCACACATTGAAGGCCGTGATTCCGGGCGGTTCGTCGATGCCGGTGCTACCAGCTGAAACGATGATGGCCTTGACCATGGACTACGACGCGATCCAGAAGGCCGGCTCCGGCCTCGGTTCGGGCGCCGTGGTGGTGATGGACGAGACGACCTGCATGGTGCGCGCGACGCAGCGCATCGCTCGGTTCTACTACGCCGAATCCTGCGGCCAGTGCACGCCGTGCCGCGAAGGCACCGGCTGGATGTACCGCATGCTGACGCGCATCGTCGAAGGCAAGGCAGAACTCGGCGACCTCGACATCCTCAAGCAGGCCGCGGGCCAGATCGAAGGTCATACGATCTGCGCCTTCGGTGAAGCGGCCGCATGGCCGGTGCAGGGCATGCTGCGTCACTATTGGAGCGAGTTCGAATTCTTCATCAAGAACGGTCGCTCGATCGTCGATTCGCGATTGGAGGTTGCGGCATGAACATGATCCTCGTCGCTGCGAATCGGGAATCGAGAATGGGGAATAGGGAATGGGAAGGGCGGGAGGCTGATGTTTGCCGATTCGCGATTCCCGATTCCCGATTCCCGGCTCCGCAAGGAGCCAAAGCATGAGTGCGCAGCCCGCAGCCCCCGCGGTTCCGCCCGATCACGTCACCGTCGAGATCGACGGCAAGTCGCTCGTCGTGCCGAAGAATTCGATGATCATCCAGGCCGCGGACAAGGCCGGCATCGCGATCCCGCGTTTCTGCTATCACGACAAGCTGCCGATCGCCGCGAACTGCCGCATGTGCATGGTCGAAGTCGAAATGGGCGGACGGCCGATGCCGAAGCCGCAGCCGGCCTGCGCGACACCGGTCGCCGACGGCATGAAGATCCAGACGCAGTCTCAGCGCGCATTGTCCGCGCAGCGCAACGTGATGGAATTCCTGCTGATCAATCATCCGCTCGATTGCCCGATCTGCGATCAGGGTGGCGAGTGCGAATTGCAGGATTTGTCGATGGGCTACGGCCGATCAGTCTCGCGGTTCGTTGAACAAAAGCGCGTGGTGCCCGACGAAGATCTCGGACCGTTGGTCGAAACAGAAATGACCCGCTGCATACAGTGCACGCGCTGCGTGCGCGTGATGGCGGATGTCGCCGGTACGTATGAACTGGGCGGCATGGAACGCGGCGAGCGCCTGCAGATCGGTACCCATGTCGGCAAGCCGCTGATGAGCGAACTGTCCGGCAACGTGATCGACGTCTGCCCGGTCGGCGCGTTGACCAACAAGCCGTTCCGCTTCAAGGCGCGCGCATGGGAACTGCTCGCGCGCGAGTCGATCGGTTACCACGATGCGCTCGGTTCGAATTTGTGGCTGCACACGCGCCGCGGCGAAGCATTGCGCGCGGTTCCGCGTGACAACGAAGCGATCAACGAATGCTGGCTGTCCGATCGCGATCGCTATTCCAACGATGGACTGCGCGCAGCGGATCGCGCACTCAAGCCGATGGTCCGCAAGAACGGCGAGCTGGTCGAGACGAGCTGGGCGGAAGCGCTCGCGTTTGCTGCCGACCATCTGCGAGCCGCTGGCGGCGATGTAGGCGCATTGGTCGCGCCGCTGACCTCGAACGAGGAAGGCCATCTGCTGGGCAAACTGATGCGTGCGCTCGGCAGCGATCACATCGATCACCGCCTGCGCATGCTCGATGGCGTCGACGCGCCAACCGCGACACCGTTCGAGATGGCGGTGGCGGACATCGAGAAAGCGAACGCGATCCTGTTGATCGGCTGCAATCCGCGACACGAAATTCCCCTGCTCAACCATCGCATCCGCAAGGCGGTGGTCCGCGCTGCTAAGGTTTACGCACTCAATCCGCTTGACTTCGATTTCAATTTCGAGCTTGCCGGCAGGGTCATCGCGGCGCCGCAGGCGCTGGTGGATGCCGTCCTCAAGATGGCAAAGGCATCCAGCGATGCCGGGCATCTGCCGGAGTCTTCCGCGCTCGCGCAGATGATTTCGAACACGACGGCAGACGATGCGACGAAGGGCTGGATCAAGCAGCTCAGCGACGCGACGGCGTCGGTCGTGATTGTTGGTGAATCGGCTGTATTGCATCCATCGGCGTCACGCTTGCGTGCCGCAGCGCGGTTCATCGCGAAAGCCACTGGCTCCGCCTACAACGAAATTCCTGCGGGCGCGAACGCGATCGGCCTTGCGCGTGCCGGCGTGCAGCCGCGTTCGGGCGGTAAAGATGCGGCCGCGATGCTCGCAGCACCCCCGAAGCAGCTGGTCGTCTATCACGCAGGCTCGCAGGATACGTCCGCGCCTGCCGCGTTCGATCGGGCACGCAGCAATGCGGAGTTCTACCTCTATATCGGCGCGTATGCGTGCACTGGCGTCCGCCGCACCGCGCACGTCGTGCTGCCCATCGGCCTGCCGCCGGAGATCGATGGCAGCTACACGAACATCGGGGGCACTGTGCAGGCACTCGCAGCGGCGACAAAGCTGCCCGGCGATGCACGCCCTGGCTGGAAGGTGCTGCGCGCACTGGGTTCCGCTCTCGCACTCGATGGATTCGATTTCACCGAATTGGGTGAGGTGCGTGCGCAGATGGCTGCTGCGATGGCGAATGGTCCCGCCGCAACATCGTCGCCAAAAGACATCGCGGCTGAAGCCGCTCCTACAGCCAAGTTGACCCGTATCGTCACGACGGCGATCTACAAGGTCGATGCGGTATTGCGCCGCTCGCCCGCGCTGCAGGCGCATCCGCTTTCGCGTGCTGCCTGCGTAACGCTGCACCCGGAAGATGCGCTCGCGCTCGGGCTGGGCCAAGGCGCGCAGGCGCAGGTTTCAGGGGTCAGCTTGCCGGTCGAACTATCGACGCGCGTGCCGCGTGGTGGCGCCTGGATTGAAGCCGGTCATTCCGCCTCCGCATCGTTGCCGCCATACGGCGCCGCCCTCGACATCGTGAAGGTCTGACGACGACATGGACTCGATCATCGCCGCCTTCCAGTGGTTCATCACGACGTTCCCGACGCTGTCGATGGCGATCGGCCTGCTGCTGTTTCCGCTGCTGCCACTGATCATTGGCGTGGCGATGTACGTGTGGTGGGAGCGCAAGGTCATCGGCTGGATGCACGTGCGTCTAGGACCGAGCAAGGTCGGTCCCTTCGGCCTCGCACAGACCTTCGCCGACGTGTTCAAGTTGCTGTTGAAGGAAGTGATCTACCCGACGAACTCGAACAAGACCTTGTTCCTGCTCGCGCCGCTGTGGGCACTGATACCTTCTTTTGCTGCTTGGGCCGTGGTGCCGTTCGCGCCGCACAAGGCCTGGTCGGATGCGAATGCGGGTCTGCTGTTCCTACTCGCGATGACCTCGATGGGCGTGTACGGCATCATCCTCGCCGGCTGGGCCTCGAACTCCCGCTACGCGATGCTGGGTGCGATGCGCTCGGCGGCACAGGTCGTCTCCTATGAAATCGCAATGGGCTTTTCGCTGGTCAGCGTACTGATCCTGGCGGGCAGCCTGAATCTTTCAGACATCGTGATGGCGCAGTCGGGTCCCAAAGGCTTTCTCGAATGGTTCTGGCTACCGCTGTTGCCGATGTTCGTCATCTATTTCGTGTCCGGTGTTGCTGAAACCAATCGAGCACCGTTCGACGTTGCCGAAGGTGAATCGGAAATCGTTGCAGGCTTCCACGTCGAGTATTCCGGCGCACCGTTCGCGGTGTTTTTCCTGACCGAATACGCGAACATGATCCTGATTTCATTCCTCGCGCCGATCCTGTTCCTCGGCGGCTGGCTGTCACCGTTTCCGCAGAGCTGGGGCTATCTCGGCGAGCCTGGCTGGTGGTGGCTTTGCGCGAAGGCATTCTTTTTTGCGACCGCGTACATCTGGTTCCGCGCGAGCTTTCCGCGCTATCGCTACGACCAGATCATGCGGCTCGGCTGGAAGGTCTTCATCCCGATCACGATCGTGTGGGTCTTCGTGGCGGGTTGCATGAAGTATTTCGGCTGGGTCACGGCAGGCGCCTGAGGCATATCGAGTCATGAATCGAGTCACCAGCTATCTGAAAAGCCTGTTGCTGCTGGAGCTGTTTGCCGGCCTGTGGCTGACGTTCAAATATTTGTGGCGGCCGAAATACACGGTGCGCTATCCGATGGAGCACATTCCCAAATCCAACCGCTTCCGTGGCCTGCATGCGCTGCGTCGCTATCCGAACGGCGAGGAGCGGTGCATCGCGTGCAAGCTGTGCGAGGCGGTGTGTCCGGCGCTGGCGATCACGATCGATTCGGCGCCACGCGAAGATGGCACGCGTCGCACCACACGCTACGACATCGATTTGTTCAAGTGCATCTACTGCGGTTTCTGCGAGGAAAGCTGTCCGGTCGACTCGATCGTCGAGACCTCGATCCACGAATACCACTTCGAGAAGCGCGGCGAGAACATCGTGACAAAGATGCAGTTGCTCGCGATCGGCGATCGCTTCGAGCAGCAGATTGCGGCGGATCGCGCGCAGGACGCGGCGTTCCGATGATCGATATGTGCTATCAGAATGGTCGTCATCACGCGCTTGGTGGCCCAGTGATTCCTGTGGGAGCGGCTTCAGCCGTGATGCTTTCTGGCACATGGGGCATCGCGGCTGAAGCCGTTCCTACAAGAGTTGGCGCACACAACGCGACCGCGGCGACTGGAGCAACCGCAACATGAGTTTCCAACTGATCTGCTTCTACGCATTCGCCGCCATCACGGTAGGCGCGGCGCTCGC
>JBDSNK010000207.1:0-10604 GCA_039915385.1 Dokdonella sp. | reverse complement strand
ACCGCGCTGTATGTGCTGCGCGGCGGCTGGGCCAATCCCGCGGTCGAAATCGCACCGCCGGCCGGGCCGCAGCTCGGGCCGTGGAAGCAGTGGCTGGAAGCGTTGCAACCGCACGCGCCCCTTCACGTTGCCACGACCGCGCCTGCGCTCGATGCCACCAAGTCGGCGCGCGTTTGCGGCATCGTTGTGCGCGCGAGTCCTGGCACGCTGCCGACCTTGCAGGCGCAGGCCGTCTGGTTGAAGGTCGGCAAGCGCGGCGGTTTCACCGCACCGCAACCGATACAGGCATCGTACGGCGAACCGGCGCCGTGGGCCGCACTTCGCGGCGACGAGTTCCGCCTGATTGCGGGCCTGCGCATGCGCACGCCGTCGATCGGAGTGGGCAGCGGTTGGTTCGAACTGCATGGCGCCGACGATGAAAACCTGCTCGTGGAATTGCTGGCTGCCCTACCGTGTTTTTTCGACAAGCCTGCCACTGGACGCTTGCAGTCAGGCCCCAGCAAAGCACTTCGCATCGGTTGGGACGCGCGCGAGGATGGCACCCAGAAGCTTGTGCTGAGCGTCGATGCGGCAGCATCCAATACGCGCTTGCTGCGCATCGGTGGACTTTGGTATTGCGATCCGGAGACGCGCCAGATCGGTCGCGTCGATGGTGAGGTGCGTCTCGCCGAAGCGGTCCTGCGTGCGCCATCCTTGTTGCCGGAGCAGGTGCCGTTGCTGATGGCGCGCTGGCATGAGGCGCCGCTGCTGGCGACCTTGCCCAAGCCCGATGTCGCCGGCGAGATCGAACGACGCGAGTCCAGCCCGGTGCCGGTGTTGACCCTGCGTGCATTGCCGCTGACCGGGCCGGGTGGCGTGCGCTATCAGGCGGGTTTGGTGCGGCTCGGATTCGACTACGGTGGTGTGCGCCTGCCGATGTTTCCAGCGCCCGCGCGCGAGCGACGCCGCGAGGGCAACCGCGTGATCGAAATCGTGCGCGATCGCGCGAGCGAAGTCGCCGCGAGCGAACGCCTTGACGAAATCGGCCTCGTGCCTGCCGAATTGTTCGGGCGCCTCCCCGGCATCCCGCGCGATGCGCTAAGCGACAACGATTTTGTCATCGAACACGGTCGCGACCAGCTTGCCGGCGCCGACCAGGTGTTCGCACTGACGCCGCGACTGCGTGATCTGGGTTTTCGTCTCGAATCAGATCAGGGTTTTCCGTTCGATCTGCTCGACGAGCCCGAGGCGGATGCCTGGCATGCCGAGGTCGACGAGGAGTCGGGCAATCCGTGGTTCGACTTGCGCCTCGGGGTCGACATCGGCGGCGAGCGCATCGATCTCCTGCCGGTGCTGCATCGACTGCTGTCCGATCCTGGATTCCCGATGACGCCGCGCAAGGGCGAAGCCGAAGACGCGGTCTGGCTGGTCCCGCTGGATGCGCGCCGGCGCGTGCCACTGCCGCTGGCGAAGTTGCGCGAACTGATCGCGCCCTTGCTCGAATGGCTGCAAGGCGCGTTCGTCGAACAAGACGGAGCGCTTCGTCTGCGCCGTGCGCAGGCGGACGTGCTCGACCAGCTTGCCCAGGGCATGCAGCGGCCGTGGCAGGGTGGCGAGCGTCTGCGCGCCGAACTCGAACGCCAGCGCACACCGCGCGAACCGGCGATGGAGCCGGAAGGATTCCGCGCGACTCTGCGCGGCTATCAACGCGACGGCCTGGCCTGGCTCGGTTTTCTCGCCGACGCGGGACTTGGCGGCATCCTTGCCGACGACATGGGGCTGGGCAAGACCGTGCAGGTGCTGGCGCATCTGCTTGCTGAGAAACAGCGCGGACGACTCGACAAACCCGCGCTCGTGCTTGCGCCGACGAGTCTTGTGGCCAACTGGCACGGCGAAGCCCAGCGCTTCGCGCCCGATCTCAACGTGCTCGTCGTGCATGGTCCGGAACGCGGCGGACTGCACGAGGAAATTCCGCAGCACGATCTCGTCATCACGACGTACCCATTGCTGTTGCGCGATCGCGACGCCCTGATTGCGCACGAGTATTCGGTGCTCGTGCTCGATGAGGCACAGGCGATCAAGAATGCGAAGAGCCAGGCCGCGAAGGTGGTACGCGAACTCAACGCGCGCCAGCGCATCGCGATGACCGGCACGCCGCTGGAAAATCATCTGGGCGAGTTGTGGGCGGAATTCGATGCAGTCGAGCCGGGTCTGCTCGGGGACGACAAGCGCTTCACCAAGTTCTTCCGCACGCCGATCGAGAAGCATGGCGACGACGAAAAGCGCGAACGCCTCAAGCGCCGCATAGCACCCCTGCTGCTGCGTCGACGCAAGGAGGACGTGCTTACCGAATTGCCGCCGAAGACCGAGATCGTGCGGCGCATCGAAATCGAGGGCGACCAGCGGGAACTCTACGAAACGTTGCGCCTCGCCCAGCACGAGCGCGTGCTCGAGGAAGTCAAGAAACGCGGACTCGCGCAGAGCGGCATCATCGTGCTGGATGCGCTGCTGAAGCTGCGCCAGGCCTGTTGCGATCCACGCCTGGTCAAGCTCGAGGGCGCCAAGCGCGTCAAGCTGTCGGCCAAGCTCGACTATCTGCTCGATGTGCTCGCCAGCCTCGTCGACGAAGGGCGTCGCGTGCTCGTGTTCAGCCAGTTTGCCGAGATGCTCGCACTCATCGCGAGCGCGCTCGATCAGCGCAAGCTGCATTTCCAGATGCTGACCGGCGACACGCCAGGCACCCATCGCGCAGCCCTCGTCGATCGCTTCCAGGCGGGCGATGTGCCGATTTTCCTGATCAGCCTCAAGGCCGGCGGCGTCGGACTCAACCTCACCGCGGCCGACACCGTGATCCACTACGACCCGTGGTGGAATCCCGCCGTTGAGGCGCAGGCGACCGACCGCGCGCATCGCATCGGCCAGGACAAGCCGGTGTTCGTCTACAAGCTGATTTGCGCTGGCACTGTCGAGGAAAAAATCCAGGCCTTGCAGCAACGCAAGGCCGATCTCGCGCGTGCCGTGCTGGATGGCGGCAGCACGCAGGCGGCGCGTTTCGAGGAAGCGGATCTCGCGGAATTGTTTGCGCCGCTCTAGTCAGCGCGCCCACGGCAGGGCTGCGACGTTCGCGGCGTCGCGGAAGTGATGAATCAGCTGCGGTCGTCGACAGGGGCAGGCGGTGTCGCCATGTCCGCAGCATGCGATTGCGGTCGACGGCCGTCCGGCGACGCGTGATTGCCAGGCGTGCCATCCGGGCGGTCGTGCAGTCCCCCGTCCTCTTCAGGTCCGCTGCGACCGTGGCCACGACCGCGATGCGACTGCAGCCATTCGGCATAGCGGCGAAATCCATCCTCACCGAGCAATTTGCGCATGCGATCGGCAGTTTGTTCGTCGATGCGTTCATGTTCGGCGCGATCCTTTTCGCGCTGCGCATCAAACGCATCGCGCGTGCGCCTGGCCACCGCTTCCTGCGCGTCGCGGCGTTCGATGAGGATCTTGTGCAACTGCACCTGCTGCTCGCCGGATAGCGAAGGCACGGTCGCAAGCTCCTCGACGGTCGGCGGAGGCGGACCCGGGGGGCCGGGAGGGCCATGCGGACCCGGAGCAGCGTGCGCATCGACAGCACAGGTAGCGGCAATCAGGAGCGCAAGCGCACCGCCCCTTGGCAGATTCAGGTGGGGATTGATCGCTGACATGAGACATCCTCGGCGGCTGGATTCGTGGGCGGCAGGTACAAATCTGCGCGTCGATTGCGCAGTGCACGCGCAGACATCGTGGAGAAATAGGGGAGATTGCCGCGCGCCTGTTTGCGCAGGTGACGCAGAGACGTATCGTGTGCAGGATGCGCCTACGTCTGTGGCATCGCCTGTTCCTCGCCTTCGCTGCGCTCAGCGTGCTCGCGCTCGCTGGCTACATCGGCTGGCAACAGCACGGCTTTCGCAACGGGTTCCTTGCGTACCTGGACGAAGTCGCACTCGAGCGATTGCAACCGGCGACGCGCCGCCTCGCTGACGCCTATCAGGAAAACGGCGGCTGGGAATTCCTGCGGCGCGACCCGCGCCGCTTCGGCGACCTGATCGATCCGCACGATCCGATGCGTGGTGAGCGCACGGACGATATGCAGTCACCCCCTGAGGACGACAGCAGACCGCAATCCGACACTCCCCGCGGACCACCGCGTGACGATCGTGACGCGCGACCGCCGCGTCGACCGCCGCCGCCGGGCCCGCCGGACCTGATGCATCGTCTCGCCTTGCTTGATGCGACCGGCATGCTTGTGGTCGGCAACCCGGCGGTGGCGGCGGCCACGGATGCACGCGCATTGCCTATCGAGATCGGCACGGCGCGCGTGGGCACGCTGCGGCTGCGGCGCATGCCGCAGATCAGCAATGCGCTCGATCTCGACTTCGAACGTGCGCAGATGCGCACTGCGCTGATTGCTGCGCTAGCGGTACTGATCGGTGCGTTCGCGCTCGCGTTCGCATTGGCGCGCTGGCTGCTCGATCCGGTGCGCGCGCTGGCGGAAGGAACGCGTGCACTCGCGGCGGGCGACTACGCGCGGCGCATTCCGGCGACGCGCAATGACGAATTCGGCGCGCTCGCCACCGACTTCAATCATCTGGCTACCAACCTCGAACGACACCGTGATGCGCGGCGCCGATGGGGCGCTGACATCGCGCATGAATTGCGTACGCCGCTCAGCGTATTGCGCGGTGAAATCCAGGCCTTGCAGGACGGCGTGCGCGCGCCGTCCGCGCAGGCGTTCGATTCGCTCAACGCCGAAAGCGAGCGTCTCGGCAGCCTGATCGAGGATCTGTATCACCTCGCGCTCGCCGATGCAGGGGCGCTCGAATACCGTTTTGAAGCGATCGATGCGGTTGAACTCGTGCACGAGGCGATCGAGATGCAGCGCAATGCATGCACGGATGCAGGGCTCGTGATTGAGCAGACGCTGGTTGTCATGCCGCGTGTGCGTGGTGATGGGCGTCGCCTTGCGCAACTGCTCGACAACCTGCTCGCGAATGCGCGTCGCCATACGGACGCGCCAGGTCGCATCCGCGTTGAGCTCGGCGCGAGCGGCAATCGCGCGCGATTGATTGTCGAAGACACGCCTCCTGGTGTGCCCGTCGCGGATCGACCGCGGCTGTTCGATCGCCTCTACCGCGTCGATCCCTCGCGCTCGCGCGGGGCCGGCGGCGCCGGCCTCGGCCTTGCGATCTGTCGCGCCGTCGTCGATGCGCATGGCGGCAGCATCGAGACGGAACCATCGCCATTGGGTGGCCTGCGTGTTGTCGTCCATCTGCCATTCGCCGACGGGGCGCTGCCATGAGCACGCGTGCGCATGTTCTCGTTGTCGAGGACGAACCGAAGCTCGCGGCCCTGCTGCGCGACTATCTCGTCGTCGCCGACTATCGTGTCAGCGTGCTCGAAACTGGCGCCGGTGCGATCGCGTGGATCCGCGAGCACACGCCGGACACGATCCTGCTCGATCTGATGCTGCCCGGCGAGGACGGCCTCGCGATCTGTCGCGGCGTGCGTTCATTCTCGAACGTGCCGATCCTGATGGTGAGCGCTCGGGTCGAGGAGATCGACCGCTTGCTCGGCCTCGAACTCGGCGCCGATGACTACATCTGCAAGCCTTTCAGCCCACGCGAAGTGGTCGCGCGCGTGCGCGCTGCACTGCGCCGCGTAGCCGTCGTCGCGACGAGCGAGCCGATTCCGGTCGAGCTCGACGAAGAGCGGTTCGAGGTGCGCGTGCAAGGCCGACCGCTGGCGCTGACGCCGGTCGAGTTCCGCCTGTTGCGCAAGCTCGCGGCGAAACCCGGACGCGTGTTCTCGCGTACGCAATTGATGGATGCGCTGTACGAGGATCATCGCGTGGTCAGCGATCGCACGGTCGACAGTCACGTCAAGAATCTGCGCCGCAAGCTGGTCGGCATGGGCGTTGATCCGATTGCGTCCGTGTACGGCGTCGGCTATCGCTTTGAATGGGACGAGAGCGCCTGACTCCCGGATCGCTCGCCGCGCCGCACGCGTCGAGCCACGCCAGCGAGCTTCATCGCGACGCGTGCCGGATCACTCCGCCGCCACCGTGCGCGAGCCGGCGAGGATCATGCGCACGATCTGGGTCAGTTCGGCGATCAATTCAGGATCGCGGTCTGGCGGTAAATCCATCGCGGTGGCGCCCATCGCGAACACCAGTCGCGTGATCGCCTTGGCTACCAGCGCGGGCTCGTGCAGCGTGACCTTGTCCGCAGTGGACAGACGCACGAGATCGGCGCGCAGTTCGTCCTCGAAGAAGGTCAGTTCGCGATCAACGGCCTGCTTGAACGCGTCCGAGCCGACCGTTCCTTCGCGCAACAGCACGTGCAGCAGCTTGTCGTCCGCACGCACTTGCTCCATGAACGCCTCGACCGAGCCGCGCACAATGCTGCGGTCGGTGGCTTGGCGCTGTCGCGCTGCGCCGACGATCTGGCGCAAGGACCGCCCGGCCAGATCAATCAGGGCGACCGCGAGTTCGTCCATGTCGCGAAACTGGCGATAGAAACTGTTCGGCGCGATCCCGGCTTCGCGTGCGACTTCGCGCAGGCTCAGGCTGGACACGCTGCGATGCGGTCCGATCAATTTCAGGGCCGCTGCGATCAAGTCATCGCGGGAAATCAATGCCTTCCGACCGGGACTGTGGTCGGTGTCAGAGACGTTGGGATGCGGGATCACGTGGCTGGGCATGGCTTGGGTCGGGAAGTGCGACATCTTAATCGGGAACTTCGATATACGCCTGTATACACACGCGTATGCCCGCGTGTATAGTGACGCCATGACCCTCCTGGCTCAACCATCTCCGAAACGCCTGCGGCGTTTGATGCAGCCCTTGGCTGCTTCGCAAGCCTTTGATTTCTGGGCATCCCGTATCAACCCGGCATGGTCTTGGGATCGGCCGCGGGCGACCATCGAAGCGCTGCAGGCAGCATCTAGCGACGCCGTGACCGTCTGGCTCAAGCCGAACCGTCACTGGGGTGTTTCCGAGCCCGGCCAGCACATCAATGTCAGCGCCGAGGTCGACGGCAGGCGCGTCACGAGAAGCTACAGCCTTACCGACATTCCGCGTGCCGATGGCCGCATCACGATTACGGTCAAGGGCATCGAGGGCGGCAAGCTGAGCCGGCACCTGTGCCGCGATGCACGCGTCGGCGACGTGCTGGATCTTGGTCAGGCGTTTGGCGAGATGACCTTGCCCGCGCGAGTGCAGGGCGCATGGTTGTTCCTCGCCGCGGGCAGCGGCATCACGCCGTTGATGGCGATGATCCGGGCGCTGTCAGTGCAAGGGATGCAGGTTCCACTGACCTTGCTGTACTGGGCGCGCACGCGCGCCGAGTTGTGCTTTGCGGATGAACTGCGCGCGCTCGCTGCACAGCATGCATCTTTCTCGGTGCAGTTCGTGCTGACGCGCGAACCCGATCTGCGCGCCGATGAGCGCGCTGGCCGTATCGATGCGGCGCTGTTGTCTTCGCTGGTCGACGAACTGCCCGCGCGGCAGGTATTCGCCTGTGGCTCGAACGGGTTTGTAGCCGAGGCGCGCGACGTGCTCGTCGGACACGTGCGCTCGTTCCAGTCCGAAGCCTTCAGCCCACCAGCGCGTGTCAGCGATGACGCCGCGTGCGTGCAGGTGACCCTCGCGAGCAGCGGCCGCACGTTGCAGCTGTCGCGCGGCCAATCGCTGCTGGAAGGACTTGAGGCGGCCGGGCTCTCGCCCGCATCCGGTTGTCGCATGGGCATCTGCAATACCTGCGCCTGCATAAAAGTGTCAGGCAGCACGCGCAACCTGCACAGCGGCGACTGTGCGCAGGAGCCGATGTCGACGCTGCGCCTGTGCGTCAACAGCGCCACTACCGATCTCGTGCTGGATCTCTGATGGAGCCGAACGCATGACACTGCGCATTCGCAATCGCGCCTTGGGTGCCGATCAACTCGACGCGTTCGCTGCCGAACTCGACGCATTGCGCGCGCGCACCGCGGCGACGCTCGGTCAAGCCGACGCCGACTACATCCGCGCCATCGTCAAGGCCGTACGCTACCTCGGCTTTGCCGGACGTGCCTTGCTGTATGCAGGTGCGTTCCTGTCCGTCGTGCGAATGCCTGCATGGATTCTCGGCACCCTGCTGCTTGGCGTCTCCAAGATCATCGAGAACATGGAGCTCGGTCACAACGTGATGCACGGCCAGTACGACTGGATGCGCGACCCGCATCTGGATGGCAAATCCTATGAGTGGGACATCGCCGGTACGAGCGACAACTGGCGCAAGACACACAATTTCAAGCACCACACCTACACCAACGTGCGTGGCATGGACGACGACATTGGCTACGGCTTGTTGCGCATCTTTCCCGAGCAACGCTGGAAGCCGTTCTATCTGGCGCAACCGTTGATCGCCCTGATCTTCGCACTGCTGTTCGAGTGGGGCGTGGCGATCCAGGACCTGCGCCTCGGTCGTTGGTGGGCCGGCAAGATGACGAGCGCGCAGCTGCGTGATGCGTTTCGTCCGGTCGGCCGCAAGATGAAGCAGCAGGTGCTGAAGGACTACGTACTGTTCCCGCTGCTTGCCGGACCGTTCTTCCTGCCCGTGCTCCTCGGCAATGCGGTGGCGAATGTCCTGCGCAACCTGTGGACCTACACGATCATCTTCTGCGGTCATTTCACCGCCGATGCGGAGGTCTTCTCGCGCGATTCGATCCAGGGCGAATCGCGTGGCCACTGGTACCTGCGCCAGTTGCGCGGTTCGTCGAATATTGCCGGCGGCAAGCTGCTGAACCTGCTGTCCGGCAACCTGAGTCATCAGATCGAGCATCATTTCTTCCCCGACGTGCCGGCCAATCGCTACGCCGCAATGGCGGTCGAGGTGCGCAGCATCTGCATGCGTTACGGCCAGCACTACAACACCGGATCGCTGCCGAAGCAGTTCGGGCAGGTGATCTGGCGCATCCTTCGCCACGCGTGGCCGAGTCGACCGGCGCCGCGCTTGGCGCTGGCGCAGTCGCCCGCATGAAGCGAGTCCGTTCCGAAGTCCGAGGGTCGTACGAAGCGTGCGTTTCAGCCGTGTCGTTGCCAGGTGCGCAAGCGATTGTTCGCCGGCATCGCAATATCGGCCAGTAGCACGAAGCCAGCCGCGCGAGCGAGCGCATCGACGGCCGTCACATCGCGGATGCCCATGTGTGGCGCACGCGACTTCAGCGATTCATCGAACGCGGCGTTGCTCGCGCTGGTGAAAACGCCGTTGACGTTGAACGGACCGTAGATCGCGAGCTTCGCATCGCCCGTGACGACGAGCGGCAATGCCGAGAAGAAGGCTTCGACTTCGTGCCACGCCATGATGTGCAGCGTATTCGCGCTGAATACCGCATCGAACGGACCGCCAGGCCACGGACCGTTCGTGACATCCAGCGTCAATGGCGCCGGCGTGTTCGGCAGATCCGCCTCATCAAGCCAGGCGCGAATGCCGCCAAGATTCTCCGCACGATCGGATGACTGCCAGGCCAGCTGCGGCAAGGCTGCGGCAAAATGCGCCGCATGCTGACCGGTGCCACTGCCGACCTCGAGCACGCGCGCGCGGTCGGCGAAGAATTCGCGCAGCACGGAGAGGATGGGTTCGCGATTGCGTTCGCTCGCGGCTGAATAGGGTTTTTCGTGCATGTCGTCGAGTGTGCCCGAGCGCGCGACAACCTGCGAGCGAACGCCGCAGGCCTGTGCGATGCTTGCCTCATCCCACGGCGAAGCTGCGCATGCTCAATCGGCTCTGGCTCGGCTTCTTCCTGACGGCGACGATCGCCGCGATCTCGCAATGGCTGATCGGTGGCAACGCCGGTGTCTTCGCCGCCATGGTCGGCAGCCTGTTCGACATGGCGAGGCTGTCGGTCGAGGTCATGATCCTGTTGTTCGGCACGCTGACCCTGTGGCTCGGCTTCCTGCGCATTGCCGAGCAAGCGGGGCTGGTCGACCTGCTTGCGCGTGCGCTCGGCCCCTTGTTCGCGCGCCTGATGCCGGAGGTGCCGCGCGGACATCCGGCGATCGGTCTGATTACGCTCAACTTCGCTGCGAACGTGCTTGGCCTGGACAATGCAGCAACACCGATCGGCCTGCGCGCGATGCGCGAATTGCAGACGCTGAATCCAAGCACGACCACGGCGAGCAATGCGCAGATCCTGTTCCTAGTCTTGAATGCTTCATCGCTGACCTTGTTGCCGGTATCGATCTTCATGTACCGCGCACAAGCCGGCGCGCACGATCCTACCCTGGTTTTCGTGCCGATCCTGCTTGCCACCAGCGCGTCCACGCTGACCGGCCTGCTCACGGTCGCATTCATGCAGAAGTTGAAACTGCGCGACCCCGTCGTGCTGGTCTGGCTGCTGTCGATTGCGCTGCTGCTCAGCGCCTTTATCGCGTTGTTGTCGACGTTGTCGGCCGCGGCGCTGGCGCCGTTGTCGTCATTGCTCGGTAATCTGACCCTGTTCGGCATCGTGCTGCTGTTTCTCGTCGCGGGCGCGTGGCGCAAGGTGCCGGTCTACGAGAGTTTCGTCGACGGGGCGAAACAGGGTTTCGAGGTTGCCAAAAATCTGTTGCCGTATCTGGTCGC
>JBDSNK010000083.1:0-9843 GCA_039915385.1 Dokdonella sp. | reverse complement strand
GACTCGCCAGAAAATCATCGTATCCCCTTCCCAGGCTGTTGCGTATCAAGGCTGTCGAGGCCGCGTTGTAGAACGTCGCTGCCGTCGAAGTGTTCGCACACGACCGCAAAACACAGGCCGCATAGCATGGGTAAAATACGCGACCCCCGCCGGAGCGGCAAGCAAATCACGTCATGCAGAGAAATGGTGCCTTGCCGCACGAACTGCGACCTCATCAGACGAGCTGGCTGGCGGCGCTGGATGGTTATGCGCGTCGCGTCGACGATGAAGCCGCGTCGGTCGCGTTGTTTCGCTCATTCATGACCGAACACGCCGACGCCGCGTCACGTCAGCGCCTGACCGGGCATTTGACCGGCTCAGCCTGGCTGGTCAGCGCCGATGGGCAGCGCGCGCTGTTGACCCATCACCGCAAACTCGATCGCTGGCTGCAGCCGGGCGGTCATGCCGATGGCGATCCGGATCTCGCGCGTGTCGCGCTGCGCGAGGCGGAAGAAGAGTCGGGCCTGCATGATCTTGAGGTGGAATCGGCGATTTTTGACATCGACCGCCACCGTATTCCCGCGCATGGTGACGAGCCCGAACATTGGCACTATGACGTGCGTTACGTCGTACGTGCGACGGCGAGTGAACAGTTCGAGGTCAGCGACGAATCGCACGCGCTTGCATGGCGCGATATCGTCGAGCTTGCGGCCGATGGGGCGGTCGACGACTCCGTCAGCCGCATGTCGCGCAAATGGCTGGCACGCGGCGCCTGATCCGCCTCGGCATTTCAGCCGGTGTATCAAAAACAAAACCCGCGCAAGGCGGGTTTGCTGTGGTGCCGAAGGTGGGACTCGAACCCACACGCTTTTAAGGGCGGTGGATTTTGAGTCCACTGCGTCTACCAATTCCGCCACTTCGGCTTTGCATTCGCGGGCTGCGTCTGGACGACGGCTGCCACGCGGGTCGCGCAGTATACGGCAATCGTGCGGAATGCTGTAAAGGTGATCGACAGAATCTGTGTCGAAGAGGTTTTATCTTGTGGGAGCAACTGTCTGCGGGAGCGACTTCATCCGCGATGGTTTGCCGTGGAATGACATCGAGCACCACCATCCCCACCCAACCCTCCCCTTGACGGGGAGGGCCAAAGCATCGCTGAGCCGAAAGCATCCATACCTGTAGGAGCGGCTTCAGCCGCGATGCTCGCTTTGAGTCGAACACCATCCGAGCCAACCCCTTGGAGGGGAGTGCGTATGCGTCAGTGCGTGCTGTCCAGCGCCAGTTCGCAGGCATTGCACTCGTACCAGCCTGCTTCCGTTGGGTAAAACTTCGAGCAGGCGTCCAGCGGGCGGCGATAGATGTGCAGCGATACGGCGTTCGCATCTTCGCTGGGATTAAGAATCGTGTGGTATTCGTGTGGCGGGATCAGGCTGCCGGCCGAGCCGGCGCCCGCATTCATCGTGCCGCGTGGCTCGAAGCGGTAGCGTCCCTCTTTCGATTCCATCAATTCATACGGCGTGATTTCGAGAGATCCCTGCCAGACGCCCTCGACGCACCAATGGCCTGCATGATCATGGATCGGCGTTCCCTGGCGTGGTCCCCAGGTCATCGCGACCACGCTGTAGCCGTGTTTTTCGCTGCGATACAGCTCTCGCCGTGCGTAGTGGTCATCCTCGCGCTCGAACACGCAGGCGGGCAAGCACACCTCGGGATCGCGGATCAGTCTGCACAGTGCATTGCGCAGGGCGTCCGTTGTCTTGCCCTCGTCGGGCAGAATCACGGCCGCATCGACTGCGTCGATGAGTTGGCGTGCACCGGGGAATTCGAGCGAAAGCATGGGACTTCTCTACAGCGAGTTGCCGACGTGGCGGCGGTTCCGAAGCGCGGATTCTAGCGCGTGGCCAGAAAGCGCGCGATGGCTGCGCCAAACCTTGGAATGTCGACCAGAAAAGCATCGTGACCCTGCGGGCTGTCCAGGGCCGCGAAATCGACTTTGGCGCCGGCGGCACGCAAGCCTTCGGCGATCTGCTCCTGCTGCGGCAGCGGGAACAGGATGTCGGTTTCCACGCCGATGACCAGTGCGCTGTCGACGTCGATGCGCCGCAGCGCGGTATCGGCACTGCCAGTGCCGTGCTCGGCGAGGTCGAACCAGTCGCTCGCGCGCGACAGGTACAGATAGCTGTTCGGGTCGAAACTGCGCACGAAGCGGCGCGCATGGCCGGCCAGGTAGGATTCGACCTGGAATTCGACGGCGAACGGTTCTTCTTCGCGCTGCTCCGAATCGAGTCGGATGCGGGCGAAGCGACCGACCCATTCCATCGCCGAGCGATAGGTGATCACGCCGAGCTTGCGCGCGATCGACATGCCGGCTTCGGGATAGTGCTCGTCGTCGTAGTGACCCATTTTCCAGTTCGGATCGAGTCGGATGGCTTCACGCTGCAGCGAGCGGATCGCGATCGCGAATGGCTGCGCCTGCGGCGCCGTCGAGATGCTGATGTGGGTTTGTGCGCTGCCGGGATGCTGCACCAGATAGGCGAGGGCGGTCATGCCGCCCATCGAATTGCCGAGCACGCAGGCAAGCTTCTCGATACCGATCCCGCGCACGAGTTCGTAACTGGCGTTCGCCGCATCCTCGAGCGTGAGCGCCGGGAAATCGAGGCGGTAAGGCTCGCCCGTTGCCGGATTCGGGTCGGCGGGCCCGGTCGAACCCTTGCAACTGCCGAGCGTGTTCACGCAGATCACGAACCAGCGATCGGTATCGATGGGCTTGCCCGGACCGATCATCTCCTCCCACCAACCCGGCGACGGATCCTGCGCATTCGATGCCGCGTGTGCGCTGGGTGAAAGTCCGGTGAGGATCAGGATCGCATTGTCGCGCGACGCGCCGAGCGTGCCCCAGGTTTCGTAGGCAAGGCGTGCGCCGACAAGCTCTCCGCCGCGCTTCATGCGAAACGGCGAGGACAACGTGAACCAGCGGCGGGCGTCGGACATGCGTGCAAGGCGTCGCGTGAAACAGGACGCGCAATGTAGCGGGGCGCGGTCGCCACGCCAAGTCGGCGGGCCCGCATGCCAATCTGCTATGTTCGGCCGGAAGGGAATGGGGATTCCGATGCCGAGTATCTATCAACTGAAACCCGCGTTTCAGGGTTTGCTGCGCCCGCTGGTCAACGCGCTCGCACGAATGGGCGTCACTGCGAACCAGGTAACGATCGCGGCCGTCGTGCTGGCGGCGGCTGTGGGCGTCGCGGTCGGCTGCTTCGCCGATCCGCGCGTGCTGCTGCTTTTGCCGCTCGCTCTGTTCCTGCGCATGGCGCTCAATGCAGTGGATGGCATGCTCGCGCGCGAACATGGGCAGGCGTCGAAGCTGGGTGCGATCCTCAACGAACTGGGTGATGTCGTCGCAGATGCAGCCATGTATTTGCCGCTTGCGTTGCGGCCCGGATTTCCTGCAACTTTGATCGTCGTCTTCGTCGTGCTCGGCATCATCGTCGAGATGACCGGCGTGATCGGTGTGCAGATTGGAGCCAGCCGGCGTTACGACAGCTTTGGCAAGAGTGATCGCGCGCTTTTTGTCGGTCTGGTTGGGCTCCTTTACGGCCTCGGCTGGCATCTGCACATCGAATCGTTGGCTATCGGATTTTTCGCCATGTGCGTGGCGAGTGCGAAAGCAGTTTTCAGTCGCGCTCAAGGCGCGCTCGCCGAAATCAGTGAAAAGGGGGGCGCTGCATGAACATGGAATCGCTGCACCTTTGGATTCCAGCCAACGTGCTGTGGGTGCTCGGCGCTATCGTCGCAATGCTGGTCGTCGCGACAGTCATCGTTGCAGTCATGCGCCGCGGCGATACATCCGGTCGCCACGCCGAGCTTGCCGCACGCGTGCGTTCGTGGTGGGTGCTGGTCGCCGTGTTCGCGGTCGCGATCTCGTTTCGGCGCGGTATCGCGATTGTGTTCTTCGCGATTCTTTCCTTCCTCGCGCTGAAGGAATATCTCTCGCTCATTCCGACCCGGCGGGCGGACCGCAGCGTACTGTTCTGGGTCTACCTGTGCGTGCCGATCCAGTATTTCTGGATCTGGCGCGAGTGGTACACGATGTTCCTCATCTTCATCCCGGTGTGGGCCTTCCTGTTCATCGCGATGCGCATGGTGCTGCGCGGCGACACGAAGGATTTCCTGCGCGCGGTCGGCACCATCCATTGGGGCCTGATGACAATGGTGTTCGGCCTCAGTCACCTTGCCTACCTGCTCGTCCTGCCGAATGGCAAGGCGATGCCGGCGCACGGTGCTGCGCTGCTGTTGTTCGTCGTATTGCTGACCGAGCTCAACGATGTGTTGCAGTACATCTGGGGCCGTTCGCTCGGCCGGCGCAAGGCGATCGAGAGTGTGAGTCCTAAGAAGACCGTCGAAGGGCTCGTCGGCGGGGCTCTCACAACCACGGTCGTCGCGTTCCTGCTGGCGCCGATACTCACGCCACTCACGCACACGGATTCTATCGCGGCCGGCCTCATGATCGGCTTCGGTGGTTTCCTCGGCGACGTCACGATATCGGCCGTCAAGCGCGACATTGGCGTGAAGGATTCCGGTTCAATGATTCCCGGTCACGGCGGCATCCTTGATCGCATTGACAGCCTGCTATTCACCGCGCCACTGTTCTTCCACTTCATGGCGTTTTTCTATTTCTAGCTCTTGGCGTACGAGAACATCGAGAAATGGCTTATCTGCTGAGGCTGTTCTTCTACGGCGTACTCGTGCGCACCGTCGTGCTGTTCGTGCTCGGCCTCAACGTGCGCCATCGCGAACGGCTGCCGACCTGCGGGCCGGCCATCCTCGCCGCGAACCACAACAGCCATCTCGATGCGATGGCGATGATCAGCCTGCTGCCGCTGCGCCTGCTGCCGCGCGTGCGACCGGTCGCTGCCGCCGACTATTTCCTGCGCAACAAGCTGCTCGCGTGGTTTGCGTTGAACGTGGTCGGGATCGTGCCGCTGAATCGCCAGCGCCAGCACATCCACGACGATCTGCTCGCACCGGTCGCGGCAGCGCTCGAACGCGGCGATATCCTGGTCTTTTTCCCCGAAGGGTCGCGCGGCGAACCCGAGCAACTCGCCGAATTTAAGAGCGGCCTCGCGAGGATCGCCGAGCGTCGTCCCGACGTGCCGGTTATTCCGGTCTTCACTCATGGTCTCGGCAAGGCACTGCCCAAGGGTGAGTGGATGATTGTGCCGTTCTTCGTCGACATCTTCGTCGGCGAGTCGTTGACCTTTCATGGCGACCGTGTTGCTTACATGGAACACTACCGCAGCGCGATGGCGGCGTTGGCCCAGGAGGAACGACATGCCGAATGGGGATGAACGCTCTGTCGGGCGATGCGGTCAGGTCGCGCCCGGCTCAGTGACAGTGGGCGCGATCGCGACGGTCGTGGCGACAGGGCGTTTGAAGAACAGCACGCGCGCTAGCCAGTAGAACATCAGCACGAGAACCAGCACGACCGGAATCGCGAGCAAGGCGGTCTTGCGCAACGGTGCGGGGAAAAACTTCGCCTGACCGAGAAAGAAAGAACTGGTCGCAATCCACATCGCAAAGGTCATGCGCCACAGATGACGGGCCAGGCGGTGTGCGCCCTGGATGTCCCGCACCCATAGCAAACGTATGTCAAGAAGCGCGCCGAGCAGGGCCAAAGTGCTGAACATCAGCAAGGGTTGCACGGGAAGCCCGTCAACCTGGCCACCGCCGCTGTTCAGGCCTTCGATGCCGACCTTGAAGCCGAAGGCGCTGATCGTCAGCGCGACCAGCGTTAAGGCCGTCAGCAAGGCACGCGTTTGTTCGAGGCTGCGCCGCACCGTGAGCAGCGAGGTGCTGACCAGATAAAAGGTCAGTACACCGGCGACCACGGAGACCCTGTTCGGCGTCGATCCGAATGCAGCCATCTCCGCGCCGAGGGCCGACATCACCAACATGGCAGCGACGAAGACCAGACCGCTTTTGCGATGCAGCCATGACCCCTTCGCGGCGTAGAGCGCAACGGCACCGGATGCGAGCGCAAGCAGTCCTGCAATGATGTGGATGAACTTCATGTGCTGACTGTGGCTGTCGAACGATGCGCAGCAAAGCGGCATGCGATCGACGGCGCGAAGGTGCGTCCGAACCACGGCAGGGACCGACGAATGCCGACACCGATTGCGGAAGCCGCCGCCTGTGCGAGCACCTACGGTCTGCAGATGGCGCGTTTCGAAAATGCAATGTGCGACCGCTTCTTCGTCCTGACAGACTCGCCTTCAAACCCTGTTGGTGCAGCCCATCGCTTTCGAGCGTCGTTCGAGTGCGCAAAAACGCGCTTCGTCTCATCTTGCTTTCCGTGGTGATGCGCGCTGACGACACTGCGCACGAGCCAACGATGGAGCAGACAAAGATGACGCGTGGATATGACATGACGGCTGCCGTGGCATCTGCGCATGCCCCAACGGCTGCGCAGGCGGTGGCGCGACCCGTTGCTGCCGGCGGCCGAACCAGCATTGTCGACTGGACGCACCAAGCGTTGAGCGCCGCTGCGACGTCCTGGTTCGTCGTCGCTGTGCTCGGCCAATTGATGATCGTCGTCTACATCGTCGGCTTCTACGGGCTTGCCGCTGCGCGCGGTCGATTCGAGACATGGAACAAGGTGCTCCCGCATGGCTACGTTGCCGGCGATACGGCGGGCAACCTTGTTTTGTCCGTACATCTGGCCTTCGCGGCCTTCATCACCGTTGGCGGTGCAGTGCAATTGACGACGGGTGTGCGCCGGCTGTTTCCGACGTTCCATCGATGGAATGGACGCGTGTACCTGCTGTTGGCGTTCGCAATGAGCCTGGGCGGACTGGTCATGGTATGGACGCGCGGCACGGTGGGGGACTTGTCCCAGCACATTGCGATCAGCATCAACGGAGTGCTGATCATGATCTGCGCCGGAATGACGGTGCATCACGCGCTGGCTCGCCGTTTCGCCGTGCATCGGCGCTGGGCCTTGCGCCTGTTCCTGGTGGTTAGCGGCGTCTGGTTCTTCCGCATCGGCTTGATGCTGTGGATCGTGCTGAATCAGGGCCCGGTCGGCTTTGATCCGAAAACCTTCAGCGGGCCGTTTCTCAGTTTCCTTGCATTTGCGCAGTACCTGTTGCCGCTGGCCGTGCTGGAACTCTACTTCCGTGCGCAAGGCAGCCATGCGCCACGCGTGCGCCTGTTGGTGGCTGCGGGTCTATTCTCATGTGTACTCATGACCGCAGCCGGTTCTGCTGCAGCGACGATGATCATGTGGCTGCCGCGGCTTTGAGGAGGTGAATCGGCTTGCAAGTCGCCAGGTGCACTCAGCCAGCCGACGCGCTCGCATGCAAATCGACCGGCAGGCACGCCAGCGGAGGCTCGACTGGTTTATCGTGACGCCATGACGCACGTTGAAGTTCCTTCACCGCCACGAGGCCTTGCCCGGATTTTCGCGTGGCGGCGCGTGCGGATGGCGGTCATCGCCTCCGTGGTTCTGAGTCTGCCGATGCTTGTCTCGTGGCAGATTTCGTATGCGATCCTGTATGCGCGGGTGATATTCATCGGCTTGGCGCTGCTGCTGCCGTTTGGCCTGTTCGAGCGATGGCCTGCGCGTCTTCCAGCCTGGCTTGCGCGTTGGGCGCTGCAGGTGGCGGGCGTCGCATTCGCGGTGCCATTCGCCGTTGCCATTGCGTACTGGCTGACGACGCTGGGTCTCCAGCCCGCGTGGTACCACGACAAGGATCGCCTCGGCGGGTTCACCGGGATGACGATACTGGGTCTGCTCGTGTCGCCGTGGATTACTGTTACCGCGTTGTTGCGCCAGATCAAGGACGAAGCGCGCAACCAGGCGCTCGCCTTCGAGCTCGAACGCAGTGAATACGAACGCCAGGCGCTCGACGCGCGCCTGCGCTTGCTGCAGGCGCAGGTCGAACCGCATTTCCTGTTCAACACACTGGCGAATGTGCGTGAGCTGGTGGATTCCGGCTCGGCGCAAGCGTCAATGGTGCTGGGCAGTTTGATCGCCTATTTGCGCGCCGCCGTGCCGCGACTGCACGAAACAACCACGACGCTGGGACAGGAAGTCGACCTCGTGCGCGCCTACCTGGAAGTGATGCACATGCGCATCCCCGACCGCCTGCAGTTCACGCTGCAGGTCGACGAACAGGCGATGGACCTTTTCTGTCCGCCGGTGACCTTGCTGACTCTGGTAGAGAACGCCGTGCGACACGGCATCGATCCGGGCGAGGAGGGCGGCAGGATCGATGTGCGCGTGCGCGTGCAGGACGGGCGATGCTTCGCCGAAGTCGTCGATACCGGCGTGGGACTTGCGCCGGCTGGCGACGGTCTCGGCACCGGCTTGTCGAACCTGCGCGAACGACTGCAGCTGGGGTTCGACAACGACGCGCAGCTGCGCCTCATTCCACTGCACCCGCATGGCGTGCGCGCCGAGATCGAATTCCCAGCACGCAAGCGCCGTGCATGAACGACCGTCGCCCGACCGCCTTGATCGCCGATGACGAGCCGCTGCTGCGCAAGGCGCTTGCGCGCCAACTCGCGCTCGCATGGCCACAGCTGGAGATTGTCGCGCTGGCGCGCAACGGGCGCGAGGCCGTCGAACAATTCGAGGTGCAGCAGCCGGACATGTGCTTTCTCGATGTGCACATGCCGGGATTGTCGGGCGTCGAGGCCGCGCGTTTCATCGGCCGCCGCGCGCATCTCGTCTTCGTCACCGCGTTCGATCAATACGCGGTGCAGGCATTCGAGCATGGCGCACTCGACTATCTGGTGAAGCCGGTGGAAGCGACGCGTCTCGCCGATACGGTCGCACGCCTGCAGGACCGTCTGCGTGCCGCGCAACCGGTGCCCGACACCGCCGCCTTGATCGAGCAGCTCGCGCTACATTTGCGCAAGGACACCGCGCCGGCACCGATGCAGTGGATCCGTGCATCGGTCGGCCAGGTCGTGCGCATGATTGCCGCCGACGAGATCGACTACCTGCGGTCCGACGAAAAATACACGCGCATCGCCTGGCGCGGCGACCAGGGTAAACCAGGCGAGGCGCTGATCCGGACACCGCTGAAGGACCTCGTGGCGCAGCTCGACGCGACGAACTTTGTGCAGGTGCATCGCGCTGTAGTGGTGAACCTGCGCGCCATCAGCCACGTCACGCGCGGCGAAAACGAGACCGCGCATATCCACTTGAAGAATCGCAGTGAAGTGTTGCCGGTGAGCCGCAACTATCTGCATCTGTTTCGGCAGATGTGACAGTCAGCCGGTGACGGTCGGTCGAGCTCGCGACGGCTTCGCTATCGCTGTCAGGCATCGGGCCTGCCAGCAATAGCGATCGATTGCTCAGCTCCGTCGCGCAGGAAGAAATCGGCTATTGCGCAACAATGCAGCTGATACCAGCGATACCAGCAGCCCGACAGGGAAGATTTCGATGAACGTCATCGGCAGGCGGTAGAGCGGGTTGGCGTACTGGGCCTTGAACTGTTCCATCTCCCCACTGAATTTCGCTAGCGAGTCGGCGCTCACGCCCTTGGCCTTCTCCTGCGCGATCAGCATGTTCGCGTAGACGGCGCCGAAGTCCATCCGGGTGATTGCCATGGTGGCTTCCCATGCGGCGACATAGAAGACGCTCGCGACGACGCTGATGCCGAGGCCCAGGCCAAACGCGGGCCAGAAGCGGATCACACCGCCGAGTTCCCTGTCCCGCTGCCGCTTGATTGCGACAAACACCGTGCTCAGGCCGATCAGCATGGTCAGGTAGCCGATCGCCATGCCGTAAGAATCCGGCAGGTGATTCTTCGGCAGGACCGTCAGCGCAGATATGGTGCCGCCGATGAACAAGCC
>JBDSNK010000045.1:0-7940 GCA_039915385.1 Dokdonella sp. | reverse complement strand
TTGCCCGATGCGCCGGTGATACCGACGATCTCGATTTCGGTGTAGTACTGCCGGTGGCCGGTTTCCTTGCGGAAATGCTTGCGGCGACGGAACTTGACGATGCGGATCTTGTCGGCGCGGCCGTGCGACTTGACCGTCGCCGTGACCAGCGCGCCGGCAACCAGCGGCGCACCAATGGTGACGCCCTCGCCTTCACCGACCATCAGGACCTGGTCCAGCTTGATTTCGGCGCCAACATCGGCGACGAGCTTCTCCACGCGCAGGACTTCTCCCTGCGCCACGCGGTACTGACGACCGCCGGTGACAATGACTGCGTACATGGCTATGCCTCTGTAGTTATTCTGAAAACTGCCAATCCCTCGGCTTTTGGCCGAAAAGGACCGCGGATTCTAGCGGGAGTCGGCTCGCGGGGCAACCGCAGGGCTGCCGACCGCCATCAGCACCGTTCCGCCTCGGCGCGGCTTGCTGCCTGGCCGGTTCTGCGTGAACTGACCACGGCAGTCGGAGGGACTGAACGGAAATTGCGCTAGCGGAGGCTGGCACTGCGCCTCTATAGGAGCAATGGTCTTTACCCCGTCATCGGCATTTTCCATTCAGCGTGATCGCGCACCATGGAATTAGGCGGAAGAAAAACTTCAACCGCGACGTTCTCCGCGGCACGCGCACCATCCCCACCCAACCCTCCCCGTGAAGGGAGGGCTGAAGCACCGCAGCCCTGGTGAAGCCGCTCCTGCCCGGCGAAGCAGGTGGGAGACTCTTCCCGCTGCGCCGGTTGAACTGGCTGAACCGGATCCATCCCGGCGCAAATCGCAAATACCGAGACACGCTGCGGTTGTTATATTGATCGTTTCCCCCATCTCCCTGCGCAATGGACACGATACGCATCCGCGGCGCCCGCACGCACAACCTCAAGAACATCGACCTCGATCTGCCGCGCGACAAGCTGATCGTGATTACCGGCTTGTCCGGGTCCGGCAAGTCGTCGCTCGCGTTTGACACGATCTACGCCGAAGGCCAGCGCCGCTACGTCGAGTCGCTGTCGGCTTATGCGCGTCAGTTTTTGTCGGTGATGGAAAAGCCCGACGTCGACCACATCGAAGGGCTGTCGCCGGCGATCGCGATCGAACAGAAGGCGACCTCGCACAATCCGCGTTCGACCGTCGGCACGATCACCGAGATCTACGACTACCTGCGACTGCTCTACGCACGCGTCGGCACGCCACGCTGCCCCGACCATGGCATTCCGCTCGAAGCGCAGACCATCAGCCAGATGGTCGATGCGACGCTCGCGATGGATCCCGAAAAGCGCTACATGCTGATCGCGCCGATCGTGCGGGAGCGCAAGGGCGAGCACATCCAGGTCTTCGAGCAATTGCGTGCCCAAGGATTCGTGCGTGCGCGCGTCGACGGTCATGTGCACGAACTTGATGCCGTGCCGCCGCTGGCATTGCGCAGCAAGCACACGATCGAAGTCGTGATCGATCGCTTCCGGCCCAAGGCCGACCTCAAGCAGCGTCTTGCGGAATCGTTCGAAACTTCGCTGCGGCTGGGCGAAGGCATTGCGATCGTGGTCAACATCGATGATGCAAAGTCCGCAGAGATCACGTTCTCGTCACGCTTCTCCTGTCCTGTGTGCGACTACTCACTGCCGGAGCTCGAACCACGCCTGTTTTCATTCAACTCACCGGTCGGCGCCTGCCCCGCATGCGACGGGCTCGGCGTCACCCAGTTCTTCGATCCTGCTCGCGTCGTCGTCAATCCGCACCTCGGCCTCTCAGCAGGAGCCGTGCGCGGCTGGGATCGGCGCAATCAGTACTACTTTCAACTCATCCTGTCGCTGGCCAAGCACTACAAGTTTGACGTCGATACACCATGGAACGAACTCTCCGCGGCAACACGGCAGCATGTGCTGTACGGCTCCGGCGACGAGCAGATCAGTTTCCGCTACGTCACCGGCGCCAGCGGCGCAGTCGCGCGCAAGCATCGCTTCGAGGGCATTGTTCCGAACCTGGAGCGGCGCTACAAGGAAACCGAGTCGCCGGCCGTGCGCGAGGAACTGGCCAAGTTCATCAGCGATCGCGCCTGCCCCGATTGCAAGGGTCAGCGCCTCAATCGCAGTGCGCGCAACGTCTTCGTTGGCGACTCCAACCTGCCTACGCTGACGGCACTGCCGATCGACCAGTCACTCGCTTTCTTCAAGACGCTCACCCTGGCCGGTTGGCGTGGCGAAATTGCGGTGAAGATCGTCAAGGAAATCCGAGAGCGCCTTCACTTCCTCGTCGATGTCGGCCTCGACTACCTGACGTTGGATCGTCAGGCAGATTCGCTGTCCGGTGGCGAAGCGCAGCGTATCCGGCTCGCTTCGCAGATCGGCGCCGGCCTGGTCGGCGTCATGTATGTGCTCGACGAGCCATCGATCGGCCTGCACCAGCGCGACAACGAGCGCCTGCTCGGTACCTTGAATCGGCTGCGCGATCTTGGCAACACGGTCATTGTGGTGGAGCATGACGAAGATGCGATCCGCCTCGCCGACTACATCGTCGACATTGGACCCGGAGCCGGAGTGCATGGCGGCGAAATCGTCGCGCAGGGCAACATCGATGCAATCCTCAAATCCAAACGTTCGTTGACCGGACAATACCTTTCAGGCCAGCGCCGCATCGAAGTGCCCAAGCAGCGCCGCAAACCCGATCCCGAAAAAATGCTCAGGATCCTCGGTGCGTCGGGAAATAACCTGAAGAATGTCGATCTGGAAATTCCAGCGGGCTTGTTCGTCTGCGTCACCGGCGTCTCCGGCTCCGGAAAATCGACCCTGATCAACGACACGCTGTATCGACACACGGCGGCCGAGCTCAATGGCGCAAACGAGAAGCCTGCACCGTTCCGCGAAGTCGAGGGCATGGAACTGTTCGACAAAGTCGTCGACATCGACCAGTCGCCGATCGGGCGCACGCCGCGTTCCAATCCGGCAACCTACACGGGGCTATTCACTCCGCTGCGTGAGTTGTTCGCGCAGGTACCAGAATCGCGTTCACGCGGTTACGGGCCGGGCCGCTTCAGCTTCAACGTGAAGGGTGGCCGCTGTGAAGCCTGCGAAGGCGACGGGCTGATAAAGGTCGAGATGCACTTCCTGCCCGACGTCTACGTGTCTTGCGATGTCTGTCACGGCAAGCGCTACAACCGCGAGACGCTCGAGATCACCTACAAGGGCTACACGATTGCCGACGTGCTCGGCATGACGGTCGAGGATGCGTTCAAGCTGTTCGAACCAGTGCCGGTGCTCGCGCGCAAGCTCGAGACCCTGATGCATGTCGGCCTCTCGTATATCAAGCTAGGCCAGAGCGCGACTACGCTGTCAGGCGGCGAGGCGCAGCGCGTGAAGCTGTCGCGCGAGCTGTCCAAGCGCGACACCGGACGCACGCTGTACATTCTCGACGAACCGACCACAGGCTTGCACTTCCACGACATCGAGCAGTTGCTGAAGGTGCTGCATCGACTGAGTGAAGACGGCAACACCGTCGTCGTCATCGAGCATAACCTCGACGTGATCAAGACCGCTGACTGGATCATCGACCTCGGCCCCGACGGCGGCGAGCGCGGCGGAACCATCCTCGCGACGGGCACGCCGGAGCAGATCGCGAAAGAACCTACGTCGTACACCGGACACTTTCTCGCGCGCACGCTCGGCAGCGCACCGCCGCAAGTACGCAAACGTACGCGCAAGGAAGCCGCATGACGGACGTCGTCACGCCATCGATGGGGGCCGCGATCATCAGCGTGCCGATGACGGTGCGCTGGGGCGACCTGGATGCATTCAACCACGTCAACAACGCAGCGTTTCTGGATTACGTACAGGAAGCGCGCCTGGCTTGGCTCGGCAGCGTCGATGGTGTCTGGATGGATGAAACAATGATGCCGGTCGTCGCGGCTGCGCATGTGAACTATCGGCGCCAGCTAGCATGGCCGGCTCAGATCGTCGTCGAGCTCGCCGTGGTGCGTCTCGGCAATTCGTCGCTGACGCTCGCGCATCGCATCTTCGACGCAGACGATGGCGAAAGGGTCTACGCGGATGGCGACGCGGTGATCGTGTGGATCGATCCCGGCAGTGGTCGATCGATCCCGCTACCCGTGGCTATCCGTGCTGCCTGTCAGTCGCCGCTGGCTGCTGCCGCGACCACGTCGAAATAGGTTTCGATGCGCGATCCGTCGACGAGCATGAACAACATTTCGACCTTGTCGCCGGCAAGAATCTCGCGACGCGGCTGCATCAGCATCAGGTGCTTGCCGCCGGGTTGCAGCTGAACCGTTTCGCCGGGGGCAATCTTCAGACGATGCAGCTCGCGCATCTTGGAGACACCTTCCTCCACCAGGGTCTCGTGCAATGACGTCATTCGAAACGCATCGCTCTGCACGGTCAGGATCGAAATCGGCTCATCGCCTGTGTTCTTCAGCGTCGCATAGCCGGCGACTGAGCTCGCCCCCGGCGGTGCAGCTCGGAGCCACGCATCGGTCACGCCGAGTTTTCCGGCCGCATGAACGTCGGCGACGCTGCCGAGCAAAGCCAATCCAACCCACGCCATTCCGCGGTTCATGCAATGCATGGCAGTCTCCGTTGTGATCGCTATCATAGACCGATCAATCCTCCGCAACCGGAATGCGACCATGCACCGCAACCTGCCCGCTTTTGCGACAACGGCCCTCGCCATGTCTTTGCTCGTTACCGCTACTGCGATCGCAGCGGACCCCGCATTGACGATCTACCGCAGTGATGGCGACGCATTGTTTGAAAACGGCAGTTCGCCCGTTGCCGACGGCCACGCCATCGTGCACGAGCAGCGCACGCTGCAACTCGGTGGCGGAAGACAGACCGTCGTCATCGATGGCCTGCCTGCGATGCTCGATACTGAAGCGGTCGCGATCGACCTGGGCAACGGCGGACGCGTGCTCGCTCAACGCGTGTTGTCGGCCGGTGACGGCGGTGCACTCGCCGCGCACCGCGGCGAACGCGTTCAGGTTTTCAACAGCGACGGCAAATCGATTGTGGATGGCGTACTGATCACGTTCGATGGCGCAACCTTCGGCCTGCGCGGCAGCGATGGCCGCATCAGCTATGTGCGCGAATTCACGCGCATCGAGTTTCCTGACAGCAGCGGGCTGCCCGGCAGCACCTTGCAACTGGTCATCGACGGCAAGTTGGGCTCGACCGCATCGACCTTGACCTATCCCACGTCGGGCCTCGGCTGGCGCGCCGCGTATTCGGCTCTGCTGCAAGGCGACTGCAACCTGCATCTCGATGCGCTGGCCAGCATCGCGAACCGCAGCGGTCGCGACTTTCCAGCCGCGAACCTGAAACTGATCGCGGGTTCGCCGAATTTCGCGAAATCCGGCGGCGGACCGCGACCGATGATGATGAAGTCGATGGCGGCTGCGCCTGCACCAGAGGAACTGCCGCAGCAATCCTCGCTCGGCGACTATCGCAGCTACGCAATTGACGGCAACCTCGATCTACCCGACGCGAGCGTGACCCAGGTGCCGCTGTATGCGAGCCGTGATGTTTCCTGCGAACGTCGTTGGATGGTCGAGAACGGCGGCAGCTGGTTCGCACAAAAGCCAAATCTTGCGCCAGAAGGCTGGCAGACCGGCAATGGTCCCGTGCAGAGCCAACTCAAATTCGTTGCTTCTGAAAATCTCCCAAGCGGCACTCTGCGCGTGCTCACGCGCGACAAGGATGGCCGCACCGAACTGCTCGGCGAGAACCGCATCGGCGACATTGCCAAAGGAGGTGCTGTCGATGTGAATCTCGGCGTGGCTTTCGATCTCGCGGCGACGCGCGAACGCACTGCCTTCAGCATCGACAAAGCGGCGCGCGAGATGAATGAAGGCTTCCGCATAGCACTGACCAACACCGGCGAGAGCGCACGTACAATCACCGTGCGCGAGCATCCCAATCGTTGGCGTAGCTGGAGCGTGCTGTCATCCAGCGAGAAGCCGGACAAGCAGACCCCCGACCTGTTGGAGTTCCACGTAGTGGTGCCCGCGAACGGCAAGGCGACGCTCGACTACGTCGTGCACTATGCGTGGACGCAGGCTGACGAATAGGTCTCTTTTTCTTGTTTGACGGCCCTTTCCAAACGAATTCCACTCCGGACCCATTGATCCCATGCTCGACATCATCCAGCACGAATCCATCCGCGAGCTTCGACTGGCACGGCCTCCGGTCAACGCACTTGACCCTGCGTTGGTCAAGCGCATGCGCGCAGCCGTTGAAGACGCCCCCGCTGAAGGGACGCATGCGCTGGTGCTTTCCGGTGCTCCGGGCCTTTACTCGGCCGGCCTCGACGTGCCCACGCTGCTGCAACTGGATCGGGATGCGTTCCGTGTGTTCTGGAACGATTTTTTTGGTCTCTGTGCAGCGCTTGCACGCTCGCCGATTCCGGTTGTCGCCGCCATCACCGGTCACGCGCCGGCCGGCGGCGCCGTGCTCGCGATCATGTGCGACTACCGCGTCATGGCGCGCGGTCCGTTCAAGATCGGACTCAACGAAGTACAGGTGGGATTGTGCGTGCCCGAATGCATTCAGATCGCGTTGCGTCGCCTTGTAGGGACCTATCGCGCGGAACGCCTGGTGGTCAGCGGTGCCATGCTCGACTCGCAACAGGCGGCTGCGATCGGTCTTGTCGACGAGCTCGTCGACACCGATTTCGTCGTGCAGCGCGCACTGAACTGGTTGGGGGAATTGCTCAAATTTCCACCGCAAGCAATGAGTAACACCCGTCGTCTCGCTCGTGCCGATCTTGCTACTGTGTTCGCCGATTCGGCGACGTTGCCGGTGGAGGATTTCCTCGACGGCTGGTTCGCGCCGGAAGCGCAGACGGTGTTGAAGGCGCTCGTCGCACGATTGAAATCCAAATAGTCGGGTTACTGGTGTGGCAGGCGCTTCAGGCGAGCTCAGTTCAGTCTCATGATCAGCACGATCCCCACCCAACCTCGGACATCCTGTCCGAAGGCCCGGTTTGCACATCCCTGTGCAGCCGTTCGCCGGCGCGCGCCATGCCGCGCGAAAGCCCGGCTCACCCCTTGAAGGGGAGGGCTTGAGCATCGCGGCTGATGCTGCACCTAGGGCGTCTAGCCGATCGCAACGGGTCGCGATGGATCGCTGATCCACCCACTCCACGACGGCGCGAAAACGCGCGAACCCATAAGACCCGCATGCTCCATCGCAAGCAGGTTGTGGCAGGCGGTCACGCCGGAGCCGCATGAATGGGCCACCGCGCGAACATCGCGCGTACCCAGCAGGTGCTCGAATTCGCGGCGTAACTCGTCCGCCGCCTTGAACCGGCCGCTCGCATCGAGGTTTTCCGAGAATGGCCGGTTCAACGCACCCGGTACGTGTCCCGCCACTGGATCGATCGGCTCCACCTCACCGCGATAGCGCGGCGCAGCGCGCGCATCAAGCACGACGATCGAGGCATCGGCTCGACTGCGTTCGATTTCGTCGAACCACACGGCCTGATCGCGATCAATCGCAACATGCGCTCGCGTCGGTTCGCGACGGACTTGACCTGCTTCGAGCGCGAAGCCTGCCGCGCGCCACGCGGTCAAGCCGCCGTCGAGCACGGCGACGCGCGTGTGCCCGGCCAGTCGCAACAACCACCACAATCGTGCGGCAGCGAGCGCGCCGTTCGCGTCGTCATAGGCAACCACGCTGAGATCAGGTTGCCAGCCCCAGCGCGACAACGCGTTCGAAAATGCGCCGTCTTGCGGCAATGGGTGGCGACCCATGCACTGTTTGGAAAGATCGGAAAGATCGCGAGCGAGGTGCGCGTACACCGCACCCGGAATGTGCGCGATCGCATAGTCGCGTTCTCCCTTGTCCGCATCGGCGAGATCCTGGCGACAATCGACTACCAGCACATCGCCGAGCGTCTGCATTGCGGCAA
>JBDSNK010000032.1:0-4863 GCA_039915385.1 Dokdonella sp. | reverse complement strand
ACGGCGCTGGAATGCGGACAGCGCGAGATTTGCCGCGATCAATCCGACCTTGCCCTGGCGGATCACCTGGAACAGGTCTAGCTTGCGGAAGGCGTCCGGATCGCGCATCGACTGGAAACGCGGTTCGCACAGTTCCACCGCGACCGCATCGAAATGTTCGCGCTCGAGTATCGCGCGCACCGCGTCGGCGCTGACCCGTGAAACGTGGGCAGTGCCCAGCAGCACGTATTCGATATCGCCGCGATGCACGCGTGCGATCGGTTGCTCGGCAAGGATGTCGGTCGACGTTTCTGTCATCGGCGCAGACGCCGGATCGTGCGCGTTCAATCGCGGAATCGCTTCATAAGGTCGGAGTAGGCATCGATGCGACGATCGCGCAGGAATGGCCAGATCCGACGCACCTGTTCGCTCCGCGCCAGGTCAATATCGGCAAGCAGGAGTTCGCGCCCATCGCCGCGCGCCTGGGCAAGAAATTCGCCCTGCGGTCCGGCGGCAAAGCTGGAGCCCCAAAACTGGATGCCGCGGCCACCGTCTGGCGCCGCCTCGAAACCGGTTCTGTTGCAGGCGAGCAGCGGCAGGCCGTTGGCGACCGCATGTCCCCGCTGCACGGTTATCCAGGCTTCGCGCTGACGATCCTTTTCCGGCTGCACGTCGGACGGGTCCCACCCGATCGCGGTCGGGTAGAGCAGGATATCGGCGCCAGCCAGCGCCATCAGGCGTGCGCCTTCGGGATACCACTGATCCCAGCAGACCAAAACACCGAGCTTGCCGACCGAGGTCTGGATCGGGTCGAAACCGAGATCGCCGGGTGTGAAATAGAACTTCTCATAGAAGGCGGGATCATCTGGGATGTGCATCTTGCGATACTTTCCGGCAATCGCGCGCGCGCCGTCGAAGACGACGGCGGTATTGTGATAGAGCCCGGCAGCGCGACGTTCGAACAGTGACGCAACAATAACGAGCTTGAGCTCCTCCGCCAGCGCGCCGATGTGTTCGGTGCTCGGACCCGGAATCGACTCCGCGCGGTCGAACTCGTCTACGCTTTCGTGCTGGCAAAAATAGGGGCCATTGTGCAGTTCCTGCAGCAGGACAAGCGCGGCGCCCGCCGCGGCTGCTTCGCGCAGTCCAGCCTCGACTGCATCGAGGTTCGCATCACGGCTGCCTCGGTCTGTTTCTTGCAGCAGAGCGACTTTGAGGGTGGGTTGCTTCATATCATCGTCTGGAGGTATCGCCAATCGAATATGGTAACGCGGATCGCAGGCAACAACCGCAGGCGGCGTTCGTCGCTCGCGGTTGTCCCGGATGCGACTCCAGTGTAGGAAGGGGAAATGACCGGCAGCGTTAACTCCATGGCTGTTTCGCTTCAAGTTGCGATCCTGGCGCCTCGCGCTCACATGGCGCCGCTGCGCCAGCTGGTAGCGGATTCCGGCGTCGCGATCTCGGTGACGGCGTGTGATGGCCTGGCGGCTACGCTGGCGCATCTGGGCGACGCGCCTTGCGACGTTGTCCTGATTGATGTCACGGATGCAACCGGGCTTGATGCGCTGGCTCGCTTGCAGGAGCGTTCACCGACCACCGCGCTGATCGTGCTGCTAGGCAACGATGTCTCAGGCTTGCGTAACCAGGCGCTGGCGCAGGGCGCGCAGGACTGCCTCACAGCGGACGAACTCAAGGAGGATTTGATCGGCTACGCGCTGCGTCATGCGGTGGCACACGCGCGGCGCGAGCGCGGTGCGCGTGAACGGGCGGCGGAGCTGCGTCTGCTGTTCGACTTCAATCCGCATCCGATGTGGATGTTCGATGCAATGACCCTGAAATTCATCGCGGTGAACCAGGTCGCGATTTCTGCCTATGGCTTCAGCGAAAAGGAATTCCTCGCGATGTCAGTAGCCGATCTGCGTACCGTGGGTTCCGGCGCCAATGAACGGGTCGGTAGCCAGTCCCCGGCGCAGGACGCCAGTGGGATCTGGCGGCACCGCAGGAAGAGCCGTGGCGAGATCGAGGTCGAGGTGTTTGTGCAAGCGGTGCCACAGTGGGGCCGCGATGTCTGTCTTGCGCAAGCGCGCGACGTGACCGCAGAGCGGCGCGCGATGCGCACGCTCGAGGCAAGCGAACGTCGGTTTCGCGATTTTTTTCAGCACAGTACCGGTTTCATCTGCATCCACGACCTCGATGGCACGCTGCTGTCGGTCAATCCGGCTACCGCAACAGCGCTCGGTCGCAGCGTCGCCGAGTTGCTTGGCACGCCAATGCGCAACTTGTCGCCGCCGGAGTTGCGTTTCCTCTCCGATAACTATCTCCAACGCGTGGTGGACAATGGCGAAGACGCCGGCTCCATGCGCGTGCTGAATCGGGAAGGTGAGCAGCTCGTGTGGCAGTACAGCAATCGGGTCTACGTCGACGCCGAAGGGTCGTCCTATGTCATGGGCTATGCGCAGGACATCACCGCGCTGCGCGCGGTCGAACAAGCGCTGCAGTTGAGCGAACGACGCCTGCGCACGGTAGCGGATACGCTGCCGCTGAAAATTGCCTATGTCGACGCGCAGCAGCGGCTCGTGTTTGTGAACGAGGCATTCCGGCGCGCCTACGCGAGCGCGGAGCAGGAAGTCGTCGGAGCGCATGTGCGCGATTTGCTGGGCGATCTGCGCTACGCGCGCCGCCAACCGTATCTCGAACGTGCGCTCAAGGGCGAGCGCGTGACCTTTGAGGACGAGGAAGGCGAGGGCGACGACTACCAATGCGTCGAAGTCACCTTCATCCCGGAGACCGCTGAAAAGGACGCGGACACGATCGGTGTACACGCGATGGTGCAGGACATCACGTCGAAGAAGCGCGAGGAAAAACGCCTGATCCAACTTGCACGTATTGATCATCTGACCGGTCTCATGAACCGCGCCGGATTCTACGAGCATCTCGACAACGCGATCGAGCATTCCCGCGACCGGGATTCGCTGCTGGTCGTGTTCTATCTCGACATCGACCGCTTCAAGCAGGTCAACGACACGCATGGCCATGCCGTCGGCGATGCCTTGATCCGTGCGTTTGCCGGGCGGCTTGGCGAGAAAGTACGTGCGTCGGATGCGGTCGCGCGCCTCGGCGGAGACGAGTTCACCGTGGTGATGGAAGGGTTCCCTGACATCGAACGCGTGCGCATGATTGCGGAGAAACTCGTGGCCGCGATGGCGCAACCGTTCGACCTGCGCAGCGAAGGCGTGAAGCTCACAGTCGGGGTGAGCATTGGCATCGCCGCGTGTCGCGGTGGGCCGCTCGCGGCTCCTGCACTGGTCGCGCGAGCTGATGCAATGTTGTACGAAGCGAAAGAGGCTGGGCGCGGAACTTACCGAATAGAGATGATCGGCCCCGTCGATGCGTCGACCTGAGTTGGCGGGTCAACCATCGCGACGGCACCCGCCGGCAGTTGCATGGTCAGGCAATGGACGCTGCCGTTTTGCCAGATCAATGGCCGTGCGTCGATGAGCACCACTTCCCGCCCCGGATGCGCGCTGGCAATGATGCGCGCGGCGACGACGTCGGCGACGTCGCCGTAGGCGGGCATCAGCACCGCGCCATTGACGATCAGGTAGTTCGCGTACGACGACGCAAGGCGACGGCCTTCGTCGACGATCGCGCGCGGCCATGGCAGCCGGTGCAATCGATACGGGCGTCCGTCTGCCGTGCGCAGGTTCGCAATCTCTTCCTGCATCCGCCCAAGTTCGGCGTGGTGCGGGTCCGCAGGGTCATCGCACGTCTGGAACACGATCGCATCGTCTGGCGCGAATCGCGCGAGGGTATCGATGTGGGCGTCGGTGTCGTCGCCTTCGAGGTAACCGTAGTCAAGCCAGAGCACGCGCTCGGCGTCAAAGGCATCGACGAGTCGCGCCGACATGTCTTCGCGCGGCAGGTCGGGATGGCGCTGGTGCAGGCAGCGCCAAGTGGTCAAGATCGTTCCCTTGCCATCCGATTCGATCGCGCCGCCCTCAAGCGCCCAGTCGATGCGTCGATGCGTGGACGCATGAAAAATGCCACGCTCGATCATCGCCTCGACCAGACGATCATCGCGCCCGCCTTCGAACTTGCCGCCCCAGCCAGTGAAACGGAAATCAACCAGGCAAAACTCCGCACCGTCGGCAAGTGTGAGCGGGCCGGAGTCGCGCAGCCAGGTGTCGTCGTAAGGAACTTCGATGAAGTGCACGCGTGCGGCATCGACGCCGCCTGTCACCAATAGGGACGAAGCGCGCTCGCGAACCTGTGCATCGGCCACGCAGATCAGCAACGGCTCGAAGCGTGCGATGGCAGCCGCGAGGGCGACATAGGCGGTTTCAATCCGGTCCAGACGCGCTGCCCAGTCCGTTCCGGCGTTCGGCCAGGCGATAACAACCGCGGCCTGCGGTTCCCACTCCGCAGGCAGGCGAAAACGAGCCGTCATCGAATCAGGAGTTCGGAGCAGCGGCAGGCGTCTCGTCAACCACGCTGTGGATCACGTGATTGCGCTCGAAGTAGACGGTGTAGCCACTGTAGCGCCAGCGGTTGATGGTCGGATGAAGATGCGTGTCACCGCCGGCGGCCGGCAATTTTTCAGCGGGCGCGCCAAAACGCTGCTCGACCTGCCCCATGCTCATGCCGCGAGTCGGCAGATTGCTGCCTTCGGATGCATAGCCGTGATGAGCCGCGTGATGATGGTGCTTTTTGACCGGCGGCTGCACATCGAGCGTATCGGCGTGTGCTGGGACCAGCAGGATGCCCGCCGCAACAGCGGACGCGGTAGCGAGAACGAACTTCACAAGCATGGCTCAAATCCCTGTTCTGAAAGGAAGAACAACCGACATACCCACGGTCGCCTTTGTAGCAGAAGCCTGCGCCCGG
>JBDSNK010000029.1:0-9827 GCA_039915385.1 Dokdonella sp. | reverse complement strand
GCGACCGATCGCGTCGTGTCCACCTGCACGGAGGCCGGTTTCAAGACGGCGTACAACGCCGTGAACACGGGGAGTGGCGGCACGATCACGTTCAATTGTCCTGCCGCCGCAACGATTCCATTGACCGGCGTTGCACCGGCGAACTACTACGTCAACAACGGCGTCACGATGGTCATCGACGGCGGCAACAAGATTACCTTTGACGGCGCCGGAACGTATGCCTTCTTCCAGATCTACGGCGGCGGAAATCTGACGTTGAAGAACCTGACGGTCCGTGGTGGCCAGTACAACGCTACGCATCCGATTGAATCGCTCGGCGGTGGGATCACGCTGGATCACGTGACGGCGACCAACAACAACGCCAAGTCCAGCGTGATCTATGCCACGGGTTCAACCTTCATCACCAACAGCACGTTTGCCAACAACAGCATCGTCAATGCGACGAACGACTCCGACTACGCCGGCGCTGCAGTGCGCAACGCTGGCGGCACGCTGAGGATTTCGCTTTCCACGTTCGACCACAACACGATCAAAACCAGTGGCTCCGTCATCACGAGCCCCGGCAACGGAGGCGCCATCAGCAACGAATCCGGCGGCTTGCTTTACATCAACAACAGCACGTTCACATCGAACAGCGCCTTCGATGGTGGCGCCATCAGGGGCGATTCGAGCAGCAACGGGAAGATCCACATCACACGTTCGACCTTCACCAGTAACACGGCCATATACGGCGGGGCGATCGAAAACTTCGGCAATGAGCTGAAGCTGGACGACGACACGTTCAACACCAATACAGCCGGCAATATCGGCGGTGCGCTGTGGAGCGAGGGCGGCCTCGTCTTCTTGAACGGGAGCGAATTCACGGGCAATGCCGCTGTCGCAACCGGTGGGGCGGTTCATTGCGACGGAACCAATTTCTACGTGAATGCATCCACGTTTTCAGGCAACACGTCAAATGTCCCGAACACCGGCTTCCTCAACCATGGCGGCGCAATCTACAGCGCCTGCTACACGGTCATCAGCAATTCGACGTTCTACAACAATTCGGCATTGGGCTCGGAAGGCGGCGCGATCTACTTCTCAGGCAACATGTTCGCGGGAATCTATAACGCGACCATCGTCGCGAACCAGGCACAGGAGGGTGCGGCCATCAGCAGCAACAACGGATCTGCAAGTGGGCCGCAAGTGAGTTCGTCAATTCTCTCGGGCAATACCCATGGCCACAGTTGCTCCGGCGGACCGTACACGAGCGTTGGCTACAACCTGGCGGACGATACGAATTGCAGCGGTGTCCTGAGCAACGTCACCGACAACTCCAACGTCACGCTGACGATGGGTGCATTCGCGAACAATGGCGGCCCGACACGGACGCTCCTGCCGCCGGCCATCGCAACGAACAATATTTCTCTCGCGAACTGCATCTACGAAACGGATCAGCGCGGAGCACTGCGCAAGCCCTCACCGCCCGGCGGAAATTGCGACAGCGGTGCGGTGGAGGTCGGGGGAGTGATCGACGAGATCTTTGCGGATGGGTTGGAATTGCCCTAGCTGGCCCTCGAAATAAAGGAGCGGGTCAGCACATCAGTTCGCGTGCATCAGGCGCGCGAGTGAGGAGAAAGGTGTTCTGACCCCGTTCCATTTCGTTGTAGGCAGGGGAGCGCAGTACTGGCCATCGCAATCGGCAGTTCCGGTATCCAGTGATCGGCGCGTCTTGCATGATCAACTGGACGACCGACCGCTTTCGGCCAACAGCGGACGCTCATTAACAGCGCCATCAAGCTAATGAGCCGTCACGCCGCCGTGCTACTCAAAAGCGGGAGCGTTGGATGGGCTGTGTCATCACTCGCGCGGGGTCATCATCGATGCAGCGAGGGCTGAACGCTTATCCTCTACCCGGGAAACAGTAAGGCTATGGGGTGGATTGCATGGATGACCCAAGCAAGAATCGTGTTTCGAGCCCGCTTTCTACGGGCGGCGAAGGCGTTTTCTTTGAACAACACGTCGCAGCGTACTGGCTGGCGCAGCTGCTTGTCCGCAGCATCCCTCCGATCTTGACTGATACCGGCGTCACCGAAGTCCATTTCCAGACCGAGCATCTGGGATTCAACACGGACGACTTCCTCGTCGTCTGCGCGCGCGCCGGCGCGGCGAACGCGCGGCTCGTGGGGCAGGTGAAACGCAGCTTCACCATCAGTGCCGCCGACGACGAATGCAAGAAGGCCATCGGCGATTTCTGGAAGGATTTCAAGAAGGCCAATCCTTTCAATCCCCAACACGACCGCTTCGTGCTCGTCACGCTGCGCGGCACGAATACGCTTCTCGAGAATTTCGTCGGGCTGCTCGACTGCGCGCGGGGCGCGGCGGACGGCAAAGAATTCCAACGGCGGCTGTCTCTCGACGGTTTCATCTCGAAGAAGTCCGTCCATCAGTGCAACGAGCTTTGCCACATCGCCAGCGCACTGGAAGGAACGCCCGTCATCGCCAAAGACCTGTGGCCCTTCCTGCGCGTGCTGCACGTCCTGAGCCTGGACCTGCACACCTCCACCCGCCAGACCGAGGCGCACATCAAGACGCTGCTCGCCCTCAAGTCTACCGATCCAGATCCCGTGGCCAGCGCAACGTCTGCGTGGGACGTTCTCTTGACCTCTGCCGGCGAGGCCGGACCGACCGCGCGGAGCCTGAAACGTGCCGACCTTCCAGCCGCTCTCGTGCAGGCGTACGGCGAGGTTGGTGCGAACGACCAGCGCGTACTGACGGCACTGAAGAACCACACGGAATTCGTTCTGCGGAAGATCCGCACGACGATCGGCCCGGCCTTTCACCTGCGTCGCGCCGGCATCGTCCAGAGAGTGCTTGCGGCCATCGAGGCGAAGCAGGTCGTCCTGATAACAGGACCGGCCGGCAGCGGCAAATCCGTCATCGGCAAGGAAGCGGTAGCCCTTCTCTCTGGCGAGTTCTTCGCTTTCGGGTTCCGGGTCGAGGAATTTGCCGTCGCCCATATCGACGAAACACTCCACAACAGCCAGATTCCGGCGCGCGCCACAGAGCTTCAGTCCATTCTCGGCGCACAGGGGCGCAAGGTGCTCGTGATCGAGAGCGTCGAACGCCTACTTGAGAAACCCACGCGCGACGGGTTTAGCGACCTAATGACGCTCGCCAAGGGCGACGATGGTCTCGGTATTCTCATGACCTGCCGCGACTATTCCGTAGAGCAGGTGCAGGCCAGCTTTCTCCAGGCGGCGGGGATTGATTACGCGGTCATCGAAGTTCCGCCGCTTGACGACACCGAATTGCAGGAGATCCAAGCCGCCTTTCCGTCGCTGGCAGTGCCGCTCGCCAACCCCACCCTGCGCGAGATCCTGCGCAACCCGTACTTCATCGATAAGGCATTGCAGATTCCATGGGATGCGGGACGCCCGCTTCCGGAAAACGAGCGCGATTTCCGCGCAGTATTCTGGAGGCAGATCGTGCGCGCGGACCAGAATCCGGCCGACGGCATGCCGCGCCAGCGGGAGGTTGCTTTGCAGGAGCTGGCGGTGCGCAGGGCTCGTGCTCTGTCGGATTACGTGTCAGCGACGGGACTCAATGCCGCAGCCATCGCCCTCCTCAAACAGGACTCCCTCGTTGTTTCGCCAGACACCAATGCTTTGCTCGTGGCGACCGCGCACGACGTCCTCGAGGACTGGGCCATCCTGCAATGGATCGAGGAACAGCACCTCACGGATGAGACGGCGTTCAAGGCATTGTCGTCTGCGATAGGGCCGCATCCTGCGGTGCGCCGCTCGTATCGGAAGTGGGTTGCCGAACTGGTCGACCGCGACGCACCCGCAGCGGACCGGCTGTTCAGCGCGGCCATCGCACACGCCGAGGTACCCGCCCAGTTCCGCGACGATACATTGGTCTCGCTGCTCAAGGCACCGTCGGCGTCAGAATTCCTGACGCGGCACCAGGCCGAACTGCTGGCCAATGACCGCGCCATCCTCAAGCGGGTCATCCACCTTCTGCGCGTCGCCTGCGTGACCTCGCCCGCGTGGCTTGCCGACGTGCGCGGCCACAGCTCGATCCTGAGCGTGCCGGAAGGCGCGGTCTGGGCAACCGTCGTGAGACTGGCACACCGCAACACAGGCAGCTTCGGACCGGAAGACGCACCGCTGCTTCTTGCATTGATCGAGGATGCCGTGCGCGGCGTCAGCTGGTGGGCACCTGACATCGACGGGGCCGAAGATGTTGCCGGCATTGCCCATTGGCTCCTCCCGCGCTTTGACGACTACCGGGGAGGAGACACGCGCCAACGCATTCTGAAGGTGATTGCCAAGATCCCGAAGGCGGATCCCGCGCGCTTCGAATCCATCCTGCGCGGGCAGACCAAGGAAGGGCGCCGCCGCGATCCCGTCGCCGAGGGATTCCGCGACATTCTTCTTGCGGGACTCGACGGTGCGCCCGCCGCGCGCGATCTACCGGACCTCTTAATCTCGGTTGCACTGGATACGTTCCTCGCCACGGACGAATATCTACGCGCACAACCCTATAGCCGCTCATCGATCGACGTTGACCTTTACTTCGGTGTCAAGGAACACCTGCTCCATGGTTTCTTCCCTGCGAGCGCCTTCCGCGGGCCATGGATCAACTTGCTCACGCGCCATCCGAGAAAGGGCTTCGACTTCCTGGTCCAGGTCTTGAATCACAGTGCCGAGTGGTACGCGCATCCGCGTCTCCGTGACCCGCTCGAACCCGCTTGGGAAGTCGAACTCACGTTTGCCGACGGCACCACGCGGACGCATTGGGTGAACCCGCGTCTCTGGGGCCTGTATCGCGGCATGTCCGTCGGGCCTTATTCGCTCCAGTCGCTGCTTATGGCCTTCGAGAAGTGGTTGCTCGACTACGCCAAATCCCATCCGGAGGGGCTCGACGCGGTACTGCTAGAAATTCTCCAGAGCAGCGATTCCGCCGCGCTCGCAGCCGTCGTCGCAAGCGTGGCCACCGCTCATCCTCACCGGTCAGGCGACGCCCTCTTGGTGCTGCTATCGGTGCAGGACTACGTCGAGATCGATCGCAGCCGCATGGCCGGCGAGCACCACACTTCGAGCGTCACGGGACTGTTCCCGACCTTTCGCGCCGAAAATAAGATCTACGAAGAGGAGCGGAAGAAGTCGAACGCGCTACCTCACCGCAAGCACGACCTTGAAGCGGCCATCGCAAACCTGCAACTCGGTCCTCTGGCCCCGCGGGTTCACGCCATCATCGACCGCTACATTGCGGCACTGCCCGCGTCGGACAAACGCAAGAAGCACGACCTTACATGGCAGCTCGCCCTTCACCGGATGGACTTCCGTCAGTACGACGTGGCCCACGACCAGCCCGCAGCGGGCGAAACATCGGCAGCGGACGGCGAGGGCTCAGCGAGGAATTACATCGTCCTGGAACCCAAGCCTCCGGCTCCGGAAGTTCAGCAACTCATTGACGAGAACAAGAAGAAGATGGGCGAGATGAATGCCCGTCTGGGTGTCTACATGTGGGGCCTCCAAGTCTTCCAGCGGGAGGCCAGCTCTGCCGACCCCGGCCAGTGGCGAGAGAAGCTTGCAAGTGCCAAGGAGATGGATAGCACTGCGGAACACCCCGACAACAGTCGTAACGCTCCAGGATTCGTGGCTGCCGTCTGCGTCCGCGATCACTGGGACGAGATGTCGCCGGAAGAGAAGGAGTGGTGCATCGACGTCATCTGCTCCGAAATCTCAAGACACGCGGACCAGTGGGGAACCATCAACCGCGCGCAGCAGTTTTCGATGCTGGCCGATCGCCCCTGTGCCTTCGTCGTGGCGCTGTTGCTCTCTAAGCCGCTGACTGAAGCCCAGACGCCGCGCGTTCGCCAAGCCTTTGGTGCCGCGCTAACCCATCCCATCGACGAAGTCCGTTGGTACGCCACTTGGGGCATAGACGACAAGTTATGGGCCGCGAACTCCGCTCTTGCCCTGCGCGCCGTCAATGGCATCGCAACCGAAGCCGCTCTTGCCGACCGCGACCGGAACGCCGAGAAGAAGAAGCCTTACGACAAGCGGCGCACGCCGGACACAATCTCGGCCGCCGCGGCCGCAGACGTTCGCGGGCGGTTCTGGACCGAAGGGCAAATCGCCGAAGACGCGCACGTCAGATTGGACATCACCGAGATATTCGGAGCCGAGGCGCACGCGAAGATCCTCGCCATCTTGGGCCAGGTTCCCAACGAGCTTCTGGCCGTGGCAGCACATCGTCGCGCCAGCGAAGACCTCGTGGAGTGCTGGAACCGTGAGCACGATCGTTCTCCCGACCGGCCCGAAAGGAATTTTCAAGGGGAGCAGGCCATATCTAACCGCATTCAGCAATTTGTGATGCGCGCGTCAGATGCCGATGCCGAGCAAGTTCTCCAGCCGGTCCTCAAGGCCGTTGACCGGCATCCGCGCGAGGTCCACAACGTCATCCAGGGGTTCACCAGCAGCGAGGACAGCAACCCCAATACGCCACATTACTGGCTCTTATGGAACCTGTTTGCCGAGCGGGTCAAGCGCGCAACGTGGCTCGCACATCTGGACAGCGAGCATCCCTTTGGCAGCGAGGTGCTGTCGACAATCTTTTTGACCGCGTGGTGGAAGGAAAACATCCGTCACTGGCGGAGCCTTGAAGGCTACGCCCACAACGTCGACGCGCTCTTCGACGCGCTGCCGCCGGTCTGGATCGTGCTGGACAATTATGTCCGCTTCCTCTACCACATCGGCGAGCATTCCATGCCGGCCGCGTTTGTGCGCATCGCGAACGCGCTCAGGCGCGGGAATCCTGCTGACATGCTGCGCGAGTCCAACACCGTCTTCATGCTCGAAATTCTTCTCCAGCGGCATGTCTACGCAAGGCCACTGGAACTCAAACGCGATCCGGTCCTGCGCGAAGCCATCCTGTACGTGCTCGATATGCTCGTCGAGAGCGGTTCCTCTGCCGCCTTCCGGATGCGGGACGATTTTGTGACGCCGGCCGCCTGCCCCCCCCCTATCGTTTGACAAGGATCTGACTGAAAAGCGCGCGGCTAGCTATCTCAAAGAACCACACCATGCGCTTGGGAGTGCCGCGCGATAAGGCGGAACAACGACAGCGGCCATCGATTGCCGAAGAGTCGCCCAACCGAGTCTTGGGTAGAATTGTGGTTTGTAAGCCGGTCACCCAAGTGTCCGCTTTGGGTCGGAAGCAGCTGCCACTTCGCCCGGGCTCGAACTCGCTGCTATCGTGGCCGCCGCCGTCCTTGCCTGAGATTCCCCCATGGGCAAAACCTATGACGCAGTGGTGATTGGCGCCGGCGTGTTCGGCGCATGGACCGCGTCGCACCTGCTGCGCGCCGGACAGCGAGTGCTGCTGGTCGACAAATATGGGCCGGCAAGCGTGCGCGCCAGTTCCGGCGGGGAAACGCGGGTGATCCGCATGGCCTATGGGGCGGATGAGATCTACACGCGGATGTCGCAGCAGTCGTTGCCTGCCTGGACGGATCTTTTCGCGCGGACCGGGAGCCCGGAGTTGTTCCGCGAAACCGGCGTGCTGTGGCTGATCGCCGCTGAAGACGCGGCAGCCGCGCAATCGCTCGCCGTGTTGACACGCAATGGCATCCGACACGAGGTGCTCGATCACAACACGCTCACGCAGCGCTATCCGCAGATAGTGGTTCCGCCAGGCGGTTGGGCCATCTTCGAACCCGAGAGTGGCGGCCTGCTGGCGCGCCGCGCCGTGCAGGCTGTCGTCGAAGACAACCTTCGTGCCGGCGCCGATCTTCGCATCGCGCAGGTCGCGGCTCCAGCCGGCGACACGCACTTGGCGGAAATCAGAATCGATTCTGGCGAAGCGATCCGTGCCGATCGTTTCGTGTTCGCCTGCGGCGCGTGGTTGGGCAGCGTGTTGCCCGACGTCCTCGGCGGACGCATCTTTCCCACGCGCCAGGAAGTGTTCTATTTCGGGACCGCGCAGGACCGGCGTTTTTCCCCGTCAGGTCTGCCGATCTGGCTCGATTTCGGGCGCGGCTACTACGGATTCCCGGATATCGATGGTCGTGGCTTCAAGGTAGCCCACGATGCGCACGGTGAATCCTTCGATCCCGACACGCTCGAGCGCCTGCCCACCCCGGCGCGGATCGCGCACGCGCGCGAATTTCTGGCTCGACGCTTTCCCGCGTTAACCGCGGCGCCACTGCTCTCTACCGAGGTCTGCCAGTACGAGAACACCTGCAACGGCGACTTCGTCATCGACCGCCACCCGGCCTTCGACAACGTATGGATCGCCGGCGGCGGCTCCGGCCACGGCTTCAAGCATGGCCCGGCAGTGGGCGCGTATCTGGTCGGACGCATGCTCGAGGACACGCCGGCCGAACCACGCTTCAGCATCGCAATCAAGCAAGGCGTGCAGAAACGCGAAGTCCACTGAAGCGCAGCCGTCCGCGGGAGTCGTCTCGCCTTTTCGGCGACATTAGTCGCAAGCAAGCACGACGCGACTGGTTCCGGTCATACCCGGACATGCGACTCAACGCGAACTCGCTAGAACATCGGGATCACGTTGTACGCGCAGGATCCATGGTTATCACGACTTTCCCTCGCGCATGCCCTTGCCCGAGATAGCGCAGGGCTTCTGCTGCGTCTTTCAATGGGTAACATCGATCAATAACCGGCTTGACCGCGCCGGATTCAAGAAGTCCTTTCATTGCTGCCAAATCTTCTTGTTTGATTCGTGCAAGAAAGGGCGCCACTTTGCTGCTACCCGTCTTCGATATCCAGTACGCCACCATCAGGCCCTTCAGTATCTGAAAGATGGAGGTGTTCCCTCCTCCGGCCAGGACGCAAATTCCGTTCGGTTTCAGCGATCGCTTGTACTCGAAAAGCGAACGGTTGCCGTTGGCGACAAAAATGAGATCGTAGAGTTCGCGCCTGCTGGTGAAATCCTCCACGGTGTAGTCGATCGTGTTGTCGGCGCCCAGCGAGCGTGCCGTTTCCCTGTTCCTGGAACTGCAGACGGCTGTTACATTCGCCCCGAACGCCTTGGCAATCTGGATCGCGAAGGTGCCGACGCCACCGGATGCGCCGTGAATCAGTACATGGTCTCCGGACTTGATGCGTCCCTTGTCACGAAGACCTTGCAGGGCGGTGATCGCTGCGATCGGCACGGCGGCCGCTTCCTCGAAAGAGAGGTTGGCTGGTTTCAATGCCAACGCCTTTGGGGAAGCACAGACAAACTCGGCAAATCCGCCGGTGCCGCCCTTGGCGGTTCCGAACACCTTATCGCCCAGCTGAAAATGTCCGACGTTTTTACCGACGGCGATCACTCTCCCCGCGATGTCGGCTCCGAGCGTCGTTCTCTTTGGCCTGAAGAGTCCTCCACTCATGAGGCGGATCAGGAAGACATCGGCGGTCAGGAAATGCCAGTCGTAGGCGTTGACGGATGCAGCATGCACTTCAACCAGAACTTCGTCGTCGAGCGGCTGGGGTCTTTCCACGTCCTTGAGCTGAAGGACGTCGGGCATTCCGTACCTGGTGTATGCAATTGCCCGCACGAGCCCTCCTTCCTGAAAACCCTGCTTGATTCCAGGTTAGCCAGTTTCAAACACCCTATCCCATCGCATCTTCCACATCTGCGGCATTCGAGGTTTCAGTCTGCAGAAACTCCCCTTGCGCATCGGCAACGAACTTGCCCTGCCCGTCCAGCTCCGCGAACAAACCACCCAGCGCGACGAGTTCCTCGTAGCGGCCCTGCTCGACGAGTTCACCGTCCTTGAGCACGAGGATGATGTCGGCGTTGCGCACGGTCGACAGGCGATGCGCAATCACGAA
>JBDSNK010000009.1:0-9162 GCA_039915385.1 Dokdonella sp. | reverse complement strand
ACGCAGGTTGTAGGCATCGACGAGACGTGTCGCAGGGTCGGCTGCCCCGCCCGTGCCGCTGCCCGCGAGTGCGAGATCGCGCGAGTGGTTGACCTTGATGTCGCCGATGTCGTCATTGCACGTGTCGCTGATGTCGAGAGAGAACGCGCGGTTTTGTGCACTGTTGGCGGTGTTGGCAATGACGCTGTCTGTCTGCAACTGGAACTCCGGTCCGCGCAGACTGCTCGTCGTCATTTCGCCGGGCGGCAGATAGCCGGGCTTGAAGAAGTTGAACACCGACGGCGCATTGACCGGCGCCTGCCCCACGCCCGAGCCGTATTCGGTGTCCTGCGTACCCCAGCCCGTCACGTAGCCTGCATAGCGATAAGCATTGGCGAAGTGTGACTGGCTTACATCGAGACCACATGCGTGACGCGCGTCCATGGCGCGCCAGAAGTGGGTCAGCGCAAGCAAGGGTTCGCGCAATTTGCCGAAGGTGTCAGGCTTCTGCCACTGGCCGCTGCGCGCTTCGGGATCAAGAAGGATCGCCTTGACGACTTCCTGCAGTTGCGTGGTGCTGGAACGATTGCTGTTGAAGACGGTGGCTACGCGCTGCACATACGCAGGGCTCGGATTGCTGGTGACGAGTCGCTGGATCAATTGCTTGCAAACGAACGGCGCGACGTTCGGATGGTTGTAGATATTGTCGAGTGCAAACTTGAGGTCGCTCGCGGGCGTGCCGCCATCGGCCAGCAACCCACCACTCTGTGCACCCGTATAGCTCAGCAATTGCTTGTTGTGCTGATCGTCAGCGCCCGTGCCGTTGTCGTGATAGGCCGCCACCGGCACCATCGGCTGCATGAAGTTGGCGCTGGTCGTCCAGTCGGGTCCGCAGCCGGTGAAGTCGGCACAGTTGGACCAGTTCCAGCCGGTGAATACATGCGCGAACGTCGCAATGGTGGCCTGCGTGTAGGTCGGAATGGGCTGGTTTGCGTTGTCCAGTTTCACCGAGCCGTCCAGGTTGAGCATGACGAGCCCGACACTGAAGAGCTGGTTGATTTCGCGCGCGTAGTTCTCGTCCGGATGGATGTTCTGCGCGGAATTGGCGCGCTGGTTGGCCATCATGTTGAGATACACGCCCATCGCCGGACTCAAGGTCGCGTTATCGAGCAACTGGCGATAGTTGCCAAACGCGTCCTTGATGAGGATGTCGTAGTAGTACCCGACGCCCATCGGAAATTGGCTGAGCAGCGCGTTCTGCTCGGACACGACCAGAATCTCGCTGAGCGCGAAGGCGACGCGCTGGCGCAATTGATCATTGTGGATGATCGCGTTGTTCGCAGGATCCGGACCACCCAGCGCACCAAGCAACCATGCTTCCCGGCGCGTGTCCTGCCCTACCGGATCACCCAGCGTGTTGCCGACCCAGTTCATGTAGGGAATCGCCAGGTTCTGTGGCGCTGCAATCTGCTCCGTCAGCCATGCCTGGTAACCGATCGCGCGCAAATGGGTGATGCTGGCGTCGGTCGGTCCGAACGTCGCCTGCGCGAGGAAGCGCGCCGCGTCGCTATCGCGGTAGGGTCCTGCGCTGCCGTCGAAACCGTCGTACAGCATGAAGTCCGGCGAATGACTCGGCGCTTGCGCGGCGCTCGTGCCTGCCGCTGCCGCGATGCAGAACGCGAACGCGCCCATCGATACGCGATGGGCTATCCGTAGTTGTTTCATTTGTCCTTCCCCGAGCCAGCCGGTTGCGGCGTGCGTCACCATAACGATTGGGAATAAGTAAAAACTTGCGCGTTGTCACAATGAAGGGTTTTCAAAAGTGGGCGCGAATCGACATATGTCCGGCATCGATAGCGATAGGCATGGGGTCACTGGCCCCGGCGCCCATCGCCAGGCAGACACGCTGATAGACTCGAAATGACACTGCAGACGCTGCCAATCACGGTCACAGTGGGCGCCACATCCGGCAAGCGCACGTTGGGGGAGTCCATGTTCAAGCGATGCAGCGTCTGTGTTGTTGTGTCTTGCCTGTTTTTCATCGTGGCGCATGCCGCTGGCGCACCCGGCTCTGCCAGCGCGCCACCGCAAAGCGCGCAACTGGAAAGTTTGTTGGCCGCTCTCGATCGAAACGACGCGTCTGCCCTTGGCGCATTCTGGAAAGGCGTCGACGAGCATCACTCTCCGTTGATCGAAGAGCTGCCAGGTCAACCCGACGATGCGCTGTATACGTTTCTGTGGCGCGCTGACCTGGCCGCCGATGCCGTCAATATCCGACTCGGCGCTGTCTTTCCGACGCGAACACCGAACGATGCTTTCCAGCGCCTGGGAACAAGCAACCTCTGGTACACGAGCTATGTCCTGCCCAAGGCCGCTCGTCTCATCTACAGGATTCGTGCACCGCAAGGCATGCTGCCCTCGCCGTTGGCGCATGATCGCTTCACGCTCGATGGCGTGCGCTACGAGCTGTTCCGCGACCCGCTCAATCCCTCGGTATATCCCGCAGGCAGTCAGCAAGCGGATGCACAGTCGATCGTCGAGGGTCCCGCCGTCGTTCGGAATCCGTTTGTGGAAAAGCGCAAGGATGCGCATGCCGGATCCCTGCAAGATTTCGACATCGACAGCCGCATATTGGGCGGCCATCGCACGGTCACGATGTATACGCCGGCGGGATATTCACCAACGTCAAGGCCAACGGCATTCCTGCTGGTGTTCGACGCGGAGCCGTACATCGAACTTGTTTCGACGCCGACGATCCTCGACAACATGATTTCGAAATCGGCCATTCCGCACGTGATTGCCGCGTTCGTGCACTCCAGGGATACACGCGATGCCGATCTGCCAGCCAACATGGAGTTTCAGAAGTTTGTCGCGACCGAATTGATGCCATGGGTGCGCCAACGCTATCGCATCAGCACCGATCCCAAGCGCAATGTCGCAGTCGGGTCCAGCTTTGGCGGCTTGGCGGCGGCATACACCGCGTTCAACCATCCTGAACTATTCGGCAAGGTCGTCTCGCAATCCGGGTCCTATTGGTGGTCGCCGGACTATCCGAAAGACGGAGCACCCAATCCGAATGCCAACTGGATGGTCAAACGCTTTGCCGAATCAGCCGTCAAACCGATCCGCTTCTACATGGATGTCGGTATCTGGGAACCTGCCGGCATGCTCAATGGCAATCGCATGATGCTCTCGGTGCTGAAAGGCAAAGGCAATCAGGTCACCTACAACGAATTCGTCGGCGGACACTACTACGCCTATTGGCGGCAGACATTGCCGGCTGGCTTGATCGCCGTCCTTGGCGATGAAATCGATCAGCCGTGAGAAATCCTTGACGCAGTGGCCACGGCTGTCGACTGTTTCAGACTTTGTTGAATCAACTTCGGCGGCTCAGGCCAGGCCCTTCATTGGCTGGGTGTGCTCGAATTTCCAGCCGGAAACGTACCTTCAGCCAACCGCTGTGTGCTGTGTTGATTCTTGCCTAAAGGCTGCGCCCATCGAAAGGCTGAATTTCGATATTCGTCAAGTCGAAGTCGTCGAGGCAACGCACATTGATTGCAACGCCTTCGCCGGAGCGGCCGAACGGCGCTACGCCGCAGACCGGACAGAAAAGATGATGGATCTTGTGCTTGTTGAATGTGTACGTGGTCATGTCCGCTTCCGGCGTACGCAGATGCAGCTGCGACGCGGACACGAAAGCCAGCAGATACCCGCGCTTGCTGCAGAGCGAACAATTGCACTGGATCGCCTTGTCGATCTGGGCGTCCACATCAAACGCGATGCGGCCGCAATGGCATCCACCCGAATACGTCATCGTCTTCACTCCGAGAAATTCAGCCAGGTATCAACGATCGTTGCGCAAGCGCCCAAACTACGCGATGCGTCAGGGACCGATCAAGTCCTCTGCAGACTCGCGCAATCGATCACGAAGCGGTAACGCACGTCGCCGCGAATCATGCGCTCCCATGCATCGTTGATCTGCGCGATGTCGATGACTTCGACATCGGCGGCGACACCGTGCTCGGCGCAGAATTCGAGCATTTCCTGTGTCTCGCGGATGCCGCCGATCAGCGATCCGGCGAGACGGCGGCGACGCATGATCAGCGGACCTGCGGCGAGCGGCGTCGGATCCGGCAAACCCACCAGGACCATGGTGCCGTCGAGCCGCAGCAGGCCTAGGTATGCGTTGTAGTCATGCGACGCGGACACGGTGTCGAGGATGAAATCGAAGCGTCCGGCATTGTCCGTGAAAGCAGACGCTTCGCGCGTCGCGATGAAGTCGCTGGCGCCGAGGCGCATTGCATCCTCGCGCTTGCCCGGCGAATGACTGAGCACCGTGACCTTAGCGCCCATCGCTACCGCGAGTTTGACGCCCATGTGACCGAGGCCCCCAAGCCCGACGACGGCAACCTGGCTGCCCGCGCCGACACCAAAGCGACGCAGCGGCGAGTAAGTCGTGATGCCTGCACATAGCAGAGGCGCCGCGCGTTCGAGCGGTATGCCAGCGGGAATGCGAAGCACGTATTTTTCGTCGACCGTGATGCGCGTCGAGTAGCCGCCATAGGTTGGACGATTGCGATCGAATCCGCTGCTGCTGCGTTCGTAACCGTTGTAGGTCGGGCTCATGCCGCGATCACAGTACTGCTCCTCGCCGGCCTTGCAAGGTGCGCAGGTGCGGCAGGAGTCGACGAAACAACCGACACCGACCACATCGCCGATCTTGAATCCGCTCACCTCGGATCCGACACGCGCAACCTTGCCGACGATCTCGTGGCCCGGGACCATCGGAAAGATCGAACTGCCCCACTCTCCGCGCGCCTGGTGCACATCCGAATGGCATACGCCGCAATAGAGGATGTCGATCAGCACTTCGTTTGCGCCGGGCTCGCGTCGGTCGATTGCAAAGGGGGTCAGTGCCGACTTGGCGGAGAGCGACGCGTAAGCCGGTGTCTTCAATGTGGGTGTCATGGTTGTCGATTCCGGAGCCAGGTTCAGAAGCGGAAATGCGGATGCATCAGGTTCTGCAGGAATGCGCTGATGACATGCGGTTCGATCAGAATCGTCAGCAGCATGCCGTAGCCGGCGCCCCACAGGTGCGCGCTGTGATTGATCCGATCGGCATTCTTGCGATCCATGTAGAACGTGTAGGCGAGATAGATCACCGCGTAGATGATCGCCGGCACCGGCAGCACGAACACGTAGATCGTCGCCCACGGTTGCAGCAGGATGAACGCGAACAGCACTGCGGACACCGCGCCCGACGCACCCAGGCTGCGGTAGTTGGAATCGTCTCGATGGGTCAGGTAACTCGGCAGGCTCGACACAACCAGGCCGCCGACATAGAACAGCACGAAACCGACCGCGCCGATGTACTGCGTGTAGAAGCGCTCCATGATGCCGCCAAAGAAGTACAGCGTGATCATGTTGAACAGCAGGTGCTGTCCGTCGGCATGGATCAGACCACAGCTGGCCAGGCGCCAGTATTCCTTGCCGCGCGTGATGGCCGGCGGCCACAGGATCAGGCGATTGATGAGCTGTGGATTGGAAAAACCGGCGAACGAAACAAGGCAAGTGATTGCAATGATGATCAGGGTGATGGGTGTGGCGGGCATGAGGAGTGAATCTTCCTGTGATCGATGGCTGTGATTATCAGCGCTGCACCCAATTGTGCAGCATCACGTCGTCGCATTGCGTTCCAGCCACGCCGCATAGGCCTGCATGAACTTGCCGAGGAACTGGCGCGTTGAATCGTTCATCAGCTTGTCGGAGTCATCGAACAATTTGTCGACGCCGCTGATGTAGGCCTCTGGTTGCTGCAGCGCGGGCATGTCGAGGAAGACCAGCGACTGACGCAAATGATGGTTCGCGCCAAAACCCCCGATCGCTCCCGGCGAAGCGCTGACGATCGCAGCGGGCTTGCCGCTCCACACACTTTTTCCATACGGCCGCGAACCGACGTCGATCGCGTTCTTGAGTGCGCCGGGCACCGAGCGGTTGTATTCCGGCGTCACGAACAATACGCCGTGGGCACGTCGCAGCCGCTCGCGAAAGGTCGCATACGCCGGCGGCACGGCCACTTCGTCAAGCTCCGGGTTGTACAGCGGCAAGTCGCCGATCTCGACAATTTCCAGTTGCAACGATGCCGGCGCGAGCTCGATCAGGGCGTTGGCGAGCTTTCGATTCAACGATTCCTTGCGCAGGCTGCCCACCAGCACAACAACATCACGATGATCGCCCATGCAGGTTCCTTGTTCGCATTCGTTATAAGTCCGACCGAGCATGCCATGCCTTGCACGTCGCCGCATGCTTGTCGCAACGGTATGATCCGCGTCCGTTCATCAACCCCAAGACCCATGCCCACGCGTCCGCGCTATCTGCAACTCGATGTGTTTTCCATGCACCCTGGTGGAGGCAACCCGCTGGGTGTCGTCATCGACGCGCATGGTTGGAGCGATGTCGACATGCAGGGCTTTGCCGCGTGGACCAATCTGGTCGAGACAACGTTCGTATTGCAGCCGACATCGCCTGACGCGAGTTATCGCCTGCGCATCTTCACACCGCAGCGTGAAATTCCATTTGCCGGCCATCCGACCATTGGCAGCGCACACGCGATACTGGAAACCGGTTTCGCGCAGATACGCGATGGTGGCCTGATCCAGGAATGTGACGCGGGACTACTTCCGATCCGCGTCGAAGGCGAAGGCTCGGCGCGGCAGCTGTTCGTGCAGGCACCGGTGTCGCGCGTCGTTCGCGAAGGCGTCGAAAGCGAGCCTCTGTTGAAATCCCTGTTGGCCGGAATCGCGCTCGGTGCGTTGCCGCCGGCCTTCATAGAAGGCGGGCGCCGTTGGTGGGTAGCAGAATTCGCCGATGAAGCTGACTTGCGCAGCTGGCGCCCCGATCACGACACCATTGCTCGACTGGCGCAGACCACCGACTGCCTCGGTTTGTGCGTGTTCGCACGCAGGGCTGCCGGCAATGCAGACGCAACAGGAACCGGTGATGACTACGATTTGGTCGTACGCGCGTTTCCGGCCGGCGTCGGCATCGTCGAGGATCCCGCATCGGGCGCCGCCAACGGACTCATTGCGGCGTGGATCGCGTTACGCGAACCGCAGGGTCCGCTGGCACACGGCTATCGCGTCAGCCAGGGGCGGGAAATCGGTCGTGATGCATCGATCGTCATCCGCATCGATAGCGCGGGTGCGGTCTGGGTCGGCGGTCGCACTCACACGATCGTGAGCGGGACTGCGGCCTGGGGTCAATAGGTCTGACGGATTCGCCGACCGGCGAATGGTGGTCCGCCGAATTCACTCCTGCATTCGCCCCGCAGCGATGTGGAAAGGTTTGCCGGCGTCAGGAACGCAAGTGAACGACCCACAGGGATGTGGGAAGTGTCCGCTGGCGTCGGGAACGCCCGCGGACCCCGGCATTCCGTCATCGCACGTCGACGCCGGCAATTGCTCCTGCATTGCCAACATACCGTCCATCCATGGACATTGCCGGAAAATGCTCCTGCATTTCCGGCATTCGGGCCATCCATGGCCATTGCCGGAAAATGCTCCTGCATTTCCGGCATTCGGGCCATCCATGGCCGTCAAAAAAAACCCCGGACGTTGCCGTCCGGGGCTTCATGTCTCAGCACGCTCGCGCGTGGATCAGATCACTTGGACCTGATCAGCCTGCATGCCCTTCTGGCCCTGCACGGCGACGAAGCTGACGCGCTGGCCTTCCTGCAACGACTTGAAGCCGCTGCCCTGGATCGCGCGGAAATGCACGAACAGGTCGGGGCCACTTTCCGGGGTGATGAAACCAAAACCCTTGGCGTCATTAAACCACTTGACCGTACCGTTCTGACGATTCGACATCTTTGAAACTCCTGGAACTGATTGATGAAATCACGGTCGGAGTCATCCGTACCGAGACTGGGTTGCAGGGAGCTTGCGAGGCGAAGCGATGGAGAGGATCGTCAGATCAACTGCATCAGGCCACGGTTCAAAGTGACCCTTGCAAACACAGTGCGGACGATCATACGCGCAATTTTTCAGGAATGCTAACTTTCCGTTGGCTACCCGGAAACCGTTCCTGCAGCTCGTCCTTGGCGACTTCCGCAAGCGTTGGCAGGCCCCGCAGGCGGCCCTCCAAGGCCTAGGCTTTGCCGGCAACCACGTTGACGCTGATCGCGATAATGATGACGTTGAAGAAGAACGCGATGATGCTCTGCAGAAGAGCCGCCCGGCGCAGGCCGCGGTCGGTAATCTGCACATCGGAGACCTGAAAGGTCATGCCGATGACGATGGCGAAGTAAGCGAAGTCCCAATAATCTGGATCTTCTTTGCCGGGGAATTCGAGGCCACCGCATTTACTCGAACGCAGGTCGTCGCCGTAGTAGGCGTGCGCATAGTGAACCGCGAACATGGCATTCAAGAACAGCCACGACAGGATCAGCGTACCGGCAGCGAGCGCGATTTGAGGCAGCCCGCCCTTATCGGCGGCATGCAATTCAAGCCCCAGCGCGACCACCACCACGACGGACAGGGACGCACCGACGAGCAAGACGCTCCAGCGGCCCTGATCCTCCTCGCGTGCGCGTCGGATGATCTGCGCCTTGCCTGCGCCGGCAAACATCTGCGCGAGCATGGCAAGAAATGTGAGCGACGCCAGATCGAACGCGATCAGGACCGCCCGAGCAGGCTGCACACCGGCCGAGACGAGTCCCGTCAACAGAACGAAGAAAAGAACGGCGGCGAAATTGAACCGTGGCCGACTGCGTGCACGCCGCACGAGCCGTGCCGCGAAGCCCTCACGTCCCGATTTCACTGGCGCTGCGGGCATGCTGGAGCTCTCGGATGCGGCCCGGCGGAGCCGCCGCTGCAGGAATCGCGCTCATCCATAGCGGCCGAATTGCGCGCGTCGCGCCGCAATCCCGGCCGCGCATGACTCAGGCGGATTTCTTCGCCACAGCCTTCTTGACCGGCGCTGCCTTCTTGACGGCGGGTTTAGCAGCAGCCTTAGCCACGGCAGGTTTTGCACCGGCTTCCTTCTTTTCCGCATGCGGTCGCACGTTGCCGTAGCTGCGGATCGAAATCTTGCCTTTCTTGGTCTTGCGGTCGCCTCTGCCCATGACTGCTCTTCAATGTGTGATTGTTGCGGGCGCGCAGGATAGCAGTCTGCGGGCCCTATGCA
>JBDSNK010000330.1:0-5319 GCA_039915385.1 Dokdonella sp. | reverse complement strand
GTGCGGCGACAGAAGCAAGGCCTCGGCTTCAACGTGTACCTGACACCGGAATGGACGGCGTACGCCAACGCCAGCGATGAAGAGCGCAAGGGCGCGCGTCCGTATGGCGGGCCGTTCTTCTTCAACTTTCCCTTCCCCAATGACGGCGGCGTGCTTGAGACAGTCAAGCCGATCGACGACTCAACGATCAATCTCAATGGCGGCCTGCGCTACGCGGGCACGACTTGGCGCATGGATTTGGGCTACAGCGGATCGTTCTATCGCGACCGCTATACGCGCTACACCTTCGAGACACCGTTTGCGCTGACCCCGGTTGTGCCCGGCGCGGTCTCGGCACCGCTGACCACGGGTCAGATGTCAACCGAACCCGACAACAATTACAACAACCTCAAGGCCGCGTTCACGCGCAAGCTGCCGCTCAACGGCGAGTTGTCGCTGACCGCATCGGCGGGACGCATGAGCCAGAACGATGTGCTGATCGCACCGGTCGACTGCCAGGGCGTATTCGGTATCGGTCTCGGCGGCAGCCTGCAGCTCGGTCCGCAAAATCCATTGCTCAACAACTGCTCGAACTGGAATACGCCGGCGGCGTTGTCGCGCCCGACCGCAGACATGCGCATCGACACGACCCTCGTCGACGCGCGCATCGTGTTGCAACCGGGTTCCGACTGGACCGTCCGCGGCGGCCTGCGCTTCAACCGCGAGGACTATCGCAACGTCTATCTCGCCTTCAATCCGCTCACCGGGCAGTACGGCTACGTCAGCGAGAACGGCGCGCAAGGCAGTGTCGTGCCTGGCGAGTCTGGCATCTGGGATCCGCGGACTGGCGCATCGAACATCACGCGCGTGAGGAGCCTGCCGCTTGACATGCAAACGACCGAAGGCACGTTCGGCGCCGACTGGAAGATCGGCGCACACGACACCCTCGGCGCCACCTATACGTTCAATCGCTACGAGCCGAGCAACCGTGAACGAAGCCGGGTCGACGACAACAGCGTCAAGCTGACCTGGGTGGATCGCTCACTCGACTGGCTCACGTTTCGCGCGAATGCGACCTACCTCGAACAGAGCGGGGATCGCTACGACTACGACCCCTACGATTTCACTTATTCGATTGGCTTGCCCGGGTTCGTGCCGCCTGCTGGCGGCGTGCCCGCGCATACGGTCGATGCGCTGCGCAAATACGACCTTGCAAACCGCAACGAGAAGAAGGTCGACCTCATGGCGACCGTGCAACCTCGCGACGACATGACGGTCAGCGCGTCGCTGCGCGGCGACTGGAACGACTACGGTGCGGTGCTCGGCCGCCAGGCCTACGACACGCTGGGCATGACGTTGCAGTGGGAATGGCAGCCGACGCCGACGACCAACGCGAGCATCTACTACGGCTACGACCGTTCCGTGCTGCGCCTGGCCAACGTCAACGAGATCAATGCGAACGGCACCGATCCTTCCCTCGGAGGATCCACGTATCCGAACGACGGTCGCTGGTGGGCAGACGACAACGAGCGCAACCACAACGCCGGCTTCACCTTGAACCAGCGCATCGGGCGCGTTCAACTCGAGGCAAGCTGGAACATGCTGTATTCGCGCGGCGTCACCGCATACACCTATGCCTCGTCGCTCGCCCCCGCCTATCCCGAGGACGGCGTCGACGGGGCTGGTGGTGGCGCGTTCCCGGCGATGACCTACCGCGTCAACACGCTGAACATCGGCGTCACTATTGCCTTGATGCAGCGGGTCTCGCTGCGCCTCTTCGACAGTTGGGAACGCGGCAGCATCAGCGACTGGCACTATCTCGGATTCGACACGACACGCGTCTACGACCATCGCGTCTATACCGATGGTGGTCCCGAAAGTTACAGCGCAAACCTTATCGGTTTGCTGCTCGATATCCGCTTGTAGAAGGGCCGGCCATGATCGCGAATCGCAAAGATCATTGCAGCGCGCGCATGCTGGCCATCGTGCTCGGCCTGTCGTGCGCGGGGTCGGCGCCTGCGGCAGCCGACTTCATCGACCTGCGCCGCATGCAGGCCGTGCACGGCGACGCCAATGCAGGCAAGGCCAAGGCGGCGGCGTGCATGGGCTGCCATGGCGCCGTCGGCATCGCGCCGGTGCCGATGTTCCCTAACCTCGCCGGACAGCGCGCGGAATATCTCTATTGGCAATTGGTCGAGTTCAAGCGCGAGGCACGGACGGAATCGCCGATGACGGCACAGGTAGCCGCGCTCGACGACACCGCGATGCGCGATCTGGCCGTGTATTTTTCATCCTTGCCGGACGCTGACGCAAGCGCTGAAGCAGCGCCGACGTCGCGCGGCGCTTTGCTCTATCGCGAGGGCGATCCCGCAAGCGGAGCGCCGCCTTGTCAGGGCTGTCACGGCGCGCAGGCAGACGGTCACCCACTCGCACAGGACGACGTGCGGTATCGCGGCTATCCGGTGCTGCGCGGCCAGCATGCCGCTTACCTCGGCGCACGACTCAAGGATTTTCGCGACGGCAAGCACACGCTGTCGAGCAACGACCGGATCATGACGTCGGTGGCGCACACACTGGACAACGATTCGATTCAGGCGCTGACCACGTGGATCGAATCGGGAGCGCGCTGATCGCAAGCGACCGCCATTGAAGAATGTTTTTCGCGTGAGGCGGGTGCACCGCACACACGCGTCGTCACTCGGTTCGAATCGAGGACACCATCGAGTCACGTTCGACGGACGTGAACTCGCCATCGAGAAACTGTAAACGGAGTATGTATGAATCTTAAAATCGGCTTGCTGGCTTTGACCCTTCTGCCCCTTGCGGCCCCCGCGCTCGCGGACAATCACGTCGTCCTGGTGGGCACCAGCGATGGCACCAATACCGCACTCGCGTATTTTCCGGCGACGACGAATGTGCTCGTCGGCGATACCGTGACATTCACCCAAGTGCACGGTTTCCACAACGCGGCGTCGGATCCGGGCGCACCGTTCGCATTCCGGTGCCCCAACGGCACCTGCGGCGCCGACGGTGGGGGTGCCGGCGGCACCTGGACTTTCGACGTGGTGATTCCGCAATCGGCCGCGCATCAGACGATCGGATTCCACTGCGACGTGCACGGTGCAGCCGTGATGTCCGGCAGCCTGAGCGTGACCAATCCGGTCGACTTGCAGTCGTTCTCGATCGACTGACGTGACTTTCGCGTTCACACGCCGCGTTGTGGCTCGCAGTCGCGCGGCGTGTGAATACGCTTCAACCCGCCGATAAGCGCAGCCGCGGCGCCATGAACACGCCGACGATCAGCCACGCCAGCGCGGCATTGATGACGAGATGGCCTTGCTTGGCGGTATCGGCGAGGCCATCGCCGAGCACGGTGATCGCGAGCGTCGCGCACATCAAGGCGACGCTCAACGCTGCGTAGTCGAGCCCACGACTACCGCGACGCACACCGGGCCAGCACAGAAACAGGAACAAGGCGAACATTGGCAACGCGAGGATGGCCAATTGCATGATCGGGTAAGCGTGCAGCAGCGGACCGATACCGGGCACCGACGGTGGGATCGTGGCAACGCTGGCGCCTTCGACTTCACCGAGATTCTTCGCGATCCACGGGTCGAGTCCGAGGACGCCATGTCCGGCGAGGCGCAAGGTCATGCCTGGATGGCGCAGCAACGCAGTGAACTCCTTGCCACGCGTGAAGCTTTCGAGACCGCTGCACACGCGCTCGGGCAGATCCGGCAACTCCCACGCATGCAGCCCACTGTAGACCGCGCACGCGGGATTGATCCCCAGCTCGGTGAGGAGTGCCTCGCGGTCGTGTGCGAACGGCAGTAACGCGGTGAACACGACGTCGGCGCGATTGTATTGATGGATGGAATCCATCATGCCGTTGTCACGCCCCAGCTGCACCGCCTGCAACGTGAGTCCGGCGAGAGCGCCGAGTGCGAGTGCGCCGCCACGCCAGCCGAAGCGTGCGTGACGCAAGCGCTCGAGCACCATCACCACCAGCGCGAGGCAAAGCGGCAGCATCAGGTGCTGAATTTTCGCCAACGCCAGCGCGAATGCGACGAGCGCGAGTGTGCAAAAACGTCGCCTGCTTGCAACTTCATCGCGCCACAGCAGACTCAGCGCGATCAACGCATACGCGCCGAGCAATGCGCTCCATTCCGCGTAGAACGTATCCAGATACAGCGCATTGCCGGGATCGGCAAACAACAGTGGCACCAGCGCCGCGTTTGCAAGCGCGGCTCGAGCATCGCCGCGACGCAGCCATGCGAACGAAAACCCGATCGACAACGCAAGCAGAGCGATCCAGCGCAATGCGCCAATCCAGCGCACCTCGTGCACGCGGCCGCCGCCGCGTAGTTCATCCAGCTTCCACGCAAGAGCGGTGCCACCGGTAAACAACAGCTCGCTCGACCAATAGCACATCGGATTCGCGTTGGTGATGAAGCGGAACTTCGCGAACGGCGCGTTCGGGCTGTTTTCTTCTGCGGGAATCGCCGATGGACGATCCGGGTAGAAATGAAAGCAGTTCGTGTAACGCACCTCGTCGTAGCTGTTCGCGTACGCATACAGCGGATCGTGCGCCCACAGCGCAAACGCGCGCAGGCTGCCCGCCAGCCACAACAGGGCAAGCAGCACCAGGACCGTGCGCGAGTACGCGCGCGCTGCAGGCAGCTGACTCATGCCGACGTCTCCAATGCCGGATGTTTCCATTTCGGATTAAACCTTCCACGATCGTGCTGCGCGGGGGCGGCGAGTGTAGGGGGCGTACGTTTCAGCCTCAATCAGCGCCCAATTCGGATTTCCGGGTATATCTGCCGTTCAGGCGTGCTCAGCGACGGCGATATCCAACAGGAATGAGGCTGCTGGCGGGCTGGCGGGGTGGTTGGTGTTCCGAAGCCCGCTCGAGTGACGACTGCTTCACACTTCGACCGAGATGTGCGCACGGGTGCGGCCGCCAAGGGGGTCCGAGCGCCGCCCCCCGGCGCCGGTGCTAGGATTCGTCCAGTCACGGGGCATCCGCCTCAAGGGGTAAGGTCATGAGAACGCGTTTGGGCCATTACGATATCGTTGCCGAACTTGGCCGCGGCGGCATGGGCGTGGTCTACAAGGGCTACGAAGGTTCGCTCAATCGTTACGTCGCGATCAAGGTGCTGGCGGATTCGCTCGCCCACGACGAAGGGATCAAGGAGCGTTTCCTGCGCGAAGCGCGCAGCATGGCCGCGCTCAACGATCCGCACATCATCCAGATCTACTTCATCGGCGAAGACGAAGGCCAGACCTACTTCGTGATGGAGTTCGTCGAGGGCGAATCGCTCGGTTCGATGCTCAAGC
>JBDSNK010000325.1:0-3559 GCA_039915385.1 Dokdonella sp. | reverse complement strand
ATGGCGCACCGGCCACCTCGGTGGTGGTACGCCGCGTGCGCGCCGAGGGCAATGCCGGCAACCAGATCAAGACGCGCGGAGCCGCCCTGATTGAAAACTCGATCGTCGATGGCAACTGCGCGTACTTCCTCGGGCGCGATGCGATGACGGCGGACGATCAATGCCGCGCGTTCGGCAACACGCTTTCGATCGGACTCGTCGCGGGCCAGACGGCGACGATTCGCCACAACACGATCACCGGTGAGGGCGACTGCCTGCTGCTCACCACGGGCGGGTCGGCCACTTCGCACGTGATGGTGCAGAACAATGCATTGATCGGCCAGATCGACTGGCGTGGCGCGCAAGGCACGCCGGGCGAACTCACCTGCGGTCACTACGCCGAGGACGATCAGGCCGTGGTCGAGTTTTCGGGCAATGCGTTCTGGCACGTCAAGTACGACCAATGCCCGCCCGGCAGCCAGTGCGCGCAGAACCCGCAGCTATCGGATATGAGTCTGGCCGGTTTCAACGCGCTGCCGCTGACCGGCAGCCCGCTGGTCGATGCCACGCCGTCGCTCAACGGCGTCACCGACGACTATTTCAGACATCCGCGTCCCACTGGACCCGCTGCCGATATCGGCGCCATCGAAGTCCAGCCGAGTGGCGACCTGATCTTCGCGAATGGGTTCGAGGGCGCGTTGTGATATGACGAGATTGCAAGCGATTCGAAGGTGGCGCACCAGGTGTGAGCCGCCGATGATGACCTGACGAGGTTGATCCTGATCACGTCAGTGTGCGCAGTACGCGCAAGCAGTGCGTTTATTTTCAGCATGGGGGCCAGCTGAAGACACCACCATCCCCACCTGAATCCTCCCCATGAACGGGAGGACTGCAAAGCAGCCAGCTCAAGCCCTCCCCTTCAAGGGGAGGGTTGGGTGGGGATGGGGTACGCGGTGCGAATGATTTCTGCATGGGGAGTCCGCTGCAGTCAGCACCATCCCCACCTAAATCCTCCCCTTGAAGGGGAGGACTTCAAAGCGCGCGTTCAAGCCCTTCAATCGGACGGCTCACACCGTCAACGGATTCGGCTTGTCCGGATCGAGCTTCCATTGCTTGATCGCACGTGCGACATCCTCTGGATTCATCTTGCCTTCGGCAGCAAGTGCAGCAATCGCCGCGTGCGCAATCCAGTAGCGATCAACTTCGAAGAAGTTGCGCAGGTTCGCGCGCGTGTCGCTGCGACCGAAACCGTCGGTGCCGAGCACGGTGTAGCGTTTGCCGTCCGGCATGAAGGCGCGTACCTGATCGGCGTACTCGCGCACGTAGTCGGTTGCCGCGATCGCAGGGCCGGCGCGACCTTCGAGACATGCCGTCACGTGTGCAACGCGCGGCTTCTTGTCCATCGGGTGCAGGCGGTTCCAGCGTTCGACATCGAAGCCGTCGCGGCGCAGTTCGACGAAGCTCGGGCACGACCAGATATCGCTGGCGACGCCGAATTCCTTCTCCAGCAATTCCGCTGCCGCAATCACTTCGCGCAGGATCGTGCCGGAGCCAAGCAACTGGACGCGCGGTTCGTTCTTCTTCGGCTTGCCGCCGTCCTTGAACAGATACATGCCCTTGATGATGTCGGCTTCGACGCCCGCCGGCATGTCCGGGTGCGTGTAGTTCTCGTTCATCACGGTGACGTAGTAGTAGACGTCTTCCTGTTCCTGCAGCATGCGGCGCGAACCGTCCTGCAGGATCACCGCGACTTCATACGAGAACGTCGGATCGTAGGCGCGGCAGTTCGGGATCGCGCCCGCGAGCAGATGCGAATGGCCGTCTTCATGCTGCAAGCCTTCGCCATTCAAGGTGGTGCGTCCCGCCGTGCCGCCGACGAGAAATCCGCGCGCGCGCAGATCGCCCGCGGCCCAGGCGAGATCGCCGACGCGCTGGAAGCCGAACATCGAGTAATAGATGTAGAACGGCAGCATCGGCACGTCGCTGACCGAGTAGCTCGACCCCGCGGCCATCCACGCCGACATCGCGCCCGGCTCGCTGATGCCTTCTTGCAGTACCTGGCCTTTCTGATCTTCTCGGTAGAACATCAGCTGATCGGAATCCACCGGCTTGTACTTCTGTCCGAACGGCGCGTAGATGCCGATCTGACGGAACATGCCTTCCATGCCGAATGTGCGCGCCTCGTCGGCGACGATCGGCACCACGTGCGGCGCCAGCTGCTTGTCGCGCAGCAGCAGGTTGATTCCGCGCACGAATGCCATCGTGGTCGAAATCTCGCGCTCGCCGCTGCCCTTGGTGATCTGTTCGAACGCCGACAGCGCGGGCACCGCTATCGAGGAACTCTTGCGTCGCCGTTGCGGCAAGAACCCGCCGAGCGCGTTGCGCCGTTCCAGCATGTACTGCACTTCCGGTGAATCCTTGCCCGGGTGGTAGTACGGCACGTCGTCGACCTTGTCGTCGGCGACGGGAATATTGAAGCGGTCGCGGAAGGCGCGTACGGCTTCGTTGTCGAGCTTCTTCTGCTGATGCGTGGGGTTCTGCGATTCGCCCGACGCGCCCATGCCGTAACCCTTGACCGTCTTGGCCAGGACCACGGTCGGCATGCCCTTCGTGTTGACCGCTTCGTGATAGGCCGCATACACCTTGTGCGGATCGTGACCACCGCGGTTGAGGCGCCAGATGTCGTCATCGGAAAGATTCACGACGAGCTCGCGCGTTTCGGGATACTTGCCGAAGAAATGCTCGCGCGTGTAGGCGCCACCAAATGCCTTGCAGTTCTGGTATTCGCCGTCGATCGTTTCCATCATCAGCTTGCGCAGCTGGCCACTGGTGTCGCGCGCGAGCAGCGGATCCCAGTAGCCGCCCCAGATCGTCTTGATCACGTTCCAGCCGCCGCCACGGAACACGCCTTCCAGTTCCTGGATGATCTTGCCGTTGCCGCGCACGGGGCCGTCGAGACGCTGCAGGTTGCAGTTGACCACGAAGATCAGGTTGTCCAGGCCCTCGCGGCCGGCAAGCGAGATCGCGCCAAGCGATTCGGGCTCGTCGGTCTCGCCGTCGCCGAGGAAGCACCAGACCTTGCGATCGCTCTTGGCGATCAGGCCGCGGTGCTCCAGGTACTTCATGAAATGCGCCTGGTAGATCGCCTGCAGCGGACCCAGGCCCATCGATACCGTTGGCACCTGCCAGTAGTCAGGCATCAACCACGGATGTGGATAGGACGAAAGACCGTTGCCGCGTCCCGCCACTTCCATTCGGAACAGGTCGAGTCGGCTCTCGTCGATGCGTCCTTCGAGGAAGGAGCGCGCATAGATACCCGGGCTCGAATGGCCCTGGTGGAACACCAGGTCGCCGGGATGCTCGGCGCTGGGCGCGCGCCAGAAGTGATTGAAACCGACGTCGTACAAAGTCGCGCTGGAAGCGAAGCTGGCGATGTGGCCACCGAGGTCGCCCGGCTTGCGGTTCGTGCGCACCACCATCGCCATCGCGTTCCAGCGGATCAGCGAGCGGATGCGCCATTCCATGGTCGGATCGCCGGGCATCTTCGCTTCGAGCTGCGGCGGAATCGTGTTGACGTATT
>JBDSNK010000272.1:0-8470 GCA_039915385.1 Dokdonella sp. | reverse complement strand
CTGCTCCCCGGACAGGTCTATCGGGTGCGCATCTATTCCACTGCAAATTCGGCAGCGATGCTGACCGCGTTCCATTTACTCGACACCAACACCAGCCTGTCTTCACCGACGCCTGAAAATGGCTTTTGGTGGTCCGAAGCCGGCGGAGCGGTAGGCAGCAGCGCCAGTCTCGAACTTCAGGAAGGGCAGCTTGCGGTCGGACTTTTTGGCTTCGCGGATTCTGGTCTGCCTACCTGGTATTTCGGTACGGCACGACCGAACGGACGCATTGCTGCGGTGCCGCTGGTCCAGCTCGCGAACGGCGATCCGATGTTTGCACCGACCGGGAGCAGGCCTACCGCTTCGGCCGGACCGCGGCTCGAAATCGAATTCATCTCTCCCACGCAGGCTCGCGCATGGCTTGTCCGCAGCGATGGTGGCCGCGATGTGCAGGTCCGCCCGTTGTTGCTGGCCCGATCGCAGTTCGCCGCGGGCACGCAGGGCGCAAGCTGGAGTGGACAATGGGTGCTCGTCCCAGATGACAAGGGCACGCCGCGCGTGTTCGAATTTGCCGACCCGAGCAGCCAGGACGCGGAAACCTTCCACCTCTCCGATGTCGGCAATGATGCGACGCTGGACTGCCGACTGAATTCGGCCAGCCGGCACCCGGAAGTCTGCACCCTGTCGACCAACTCCAACCCGATCGTGGATTTTGACCAGATCGGGCTCGACCATCTGACTGGCCGCGGCAGCAACGGCACACGCATGAAGCTCGTGCGCGTTCCGCGCTGACGTCTCAGCGGCGCCCGTCTGCCGACGCGTGCCACGCAGGCACAGGAAAGACGCAGCTCAGGTCGAGCCATCCCCGTCATCAGCCTTGCCCAGCATCTGATCGAGAAAATCGACAGCGCGACGCAAATGCGGAATCACGATAGAACCGCCTACGACCAGCCCCACGCTGAAAACCTCGAACAACTCATCTTCGCTGACTCCCTCCTTGATGCACTGCGCGACGTGGTAGCCGATGCAGTCGTCGCAGCGCAGGACCAGGGACGCGACCAGACCCAGCATCTCCTTGGTTTTCACGTCGAGCGCGCCGGCCTTGTACGTCTGCGTGTCGAGTGCGAAGAATCGCCGCACCACCTGGTTGTCCTGACCCAGGATGCGGTCGTTCATGCGCTGCCGGAACGAGGTGAAGTCAGCGATGCGATCGCTCATTTGGCATTCTCCGTGAGTTCGCGAAGACGGCCGCCGCGATCGGCCGCGACGAGGTCGTCGAAACCGCCGACATGCACGTCGTTGATGAAGATTTGCGGCACGGTGCGGCGGCCGGCGCTGCGTCTCAGCATTTCATCGCGCCGCGCAGGGTCGAGATCGAGGCGGACTTCGTCGTAGGTCCACCCCTTTTTATTGAGGAAATTCCTGGCCGCGACGCAATACGGGCAAATCGCGGTCGTGTAGATTTCAACGTGGATCACGGATCGCTTCCAATAAGAGCCTTTGCCGCAAGATTGGAGCGAGCCAGCGCTCCTTGCAAGCCTCACGATTGGCCGCTCCAATGAACGCACACTGAGCGTTCGCACCCACAGAGCGCACAATTCAATCGTAACGGTGGCAGCGGGAACATGCGCGCGCTACTGTGGTCTGAAGCCTGTTGCCTTGTCGGGTGCTTCCATGTTTAGCGCGTTCACGCATTTTCCTCGCAGTTTGACCTTGCTGGCCGTCGCCTTGATGACGAGCCTGGCAGGCGCGCGCGAACCCGACGTCAAGCTGCCCGATATCGGCAGCTCCGCCGCCGCCATCATGTCGCCGCAGGATCTGCACGACTACGGCGCAGAAATGCTGCAGGAGATGCGCGCATACGGGCTGGTACTCGACGATGCCCTGCTCAGCGACTACGTCAACTCACTCGGTTTCCGGTTGGTCGCGTCCAGCGAGCATCCCGACATGTCGTTCACTTTCTTCATCGTTCGCGACGAGCAGATCAATGCGTTCGCCGCACCGGGTGGTTTCGTCGCCGCCAATGCAGGCCTGTTCACCGCAATGCAACGCGAAGACGAACTCGCCGGTGTACTCGCGCACGAGATCTCGCACGTACAGCAGCAACACATCCTGCGCGCGTTCGAAGACACCAAGAAGATGTCGATTCCGATCATGCTCGGCATGCTCGGCGTGATGATCGCCGCTTCCCATCGCAGCGACGATGCGGCTGCCGCCGCAATGGTGACCGGGACTTCGCTGATCCAGCAGCGCCAGATCAATTTCACGCGCAGCGAGGAAGCCGAGGCCGACCGCGTCGGCATCCAGACGCTGGCACGCACGGGGTTCGACCCGCTGGCGATGGCGGGTGCGTTTCAGACACTGCAGAAAATCATGCGCGTTAACGGCATCGACGTGCCGGAATTTCTTCTCGATCATCCACTCGATACCAAGCGCATCGCCGAAGCAAAGGCGCGTGCGGCGCAACTCGCCGATGAAGCGGCTGACGCGCGCAAGAAAAACCAGGCCGGCGTTGAGCTCGCCCTGCTCGGCCCTTCGATGCTGGCACGGCCGGCGAACCCTGAAGCACAGGCGAGGCACGCAACCGAAACCGTCAATCACGGCGAGGCCTATTTCGAACTGATGCGCGAACGAGCGCGCGTGCTTAGCGCAGCGTCCGTCCCCGCAATCCGCGGCTACTACGCCGACAATCTGCGCGACAACCCCGCATTCGACACGCCTGCCAACCGCTACGGTTATGCACTGACCTTGATCGAAACGCGCCAGCCGAAACTCGCCGCCGGCGAGCTGGCGAAGTTGGTGGCCCAACAGCCCGATTCAGCGGTGTTTCGCCTTGCCCTCGCCTATGCCGAAGACCAGGCTGGTGACAAGGCAGGTGCACTCAAGCGCTACGAACAACTCGGCGACGACTTCCCGGGCAACCGCGCAGTGACCCTCACCTATGCCGACAGCCTGCTCGCGCGGGCGGAAGTCAAGAGCGCGCGTCGCGCGCTTGAGTTGTTGCGCCCCCAGGTAGAGCGCCACGCCGACGATCCGGATCTGCAGAAAAGCTACGGCCGCGCCAACCAGCTTGCGGGTGACAAGGTGCGGGCGACCGAAGCGTACGCCGAGGCGGCCTACCTGACCGGGCATGCCGAGGACGCGCTGAACCAGCTCAAGGTGCTGTCCAAGCAATCGGACCTGACGTACTACCAGCGCAGTCGCATCGACGCCCGGATCACCGAGCTGACGCCAACCGTACTGGCGCTGCGCAAGCGTGATTTTCCGAGCGCGCCCGACACGCTGGAGCCTGCCTTTTCCTGCTGCACGCGGAAGGTCTCGCGCGAAACCGGCCGACACGGAGTAATATTTCCGTAACCGGAAAAGTGCGCATATCACGCACAGACTAGGGTCTACGTGTCGATAACGCTCATTTTGTCATTCTGCGGTAACACAAGCTCGGTGCAATACCGGCGTCATAAAGCGCTCCTGTGGCGCTCCCCTGGGTGACAGCGTGCAGAAGCACATCCTGATAGTCGAAGACGAAACCGCGATCCGCGACATGGTCGCGTTCGCGTTGCGCAAGGCCGGTATGGAAGCGATGCACGCAGCCGATGCGCGCGCCGCGCAGACTGCGATCGGTGAACGTGTCCCGGACCTGATCCTGCTTGACTGGATGCTGCCCGGCATGAGTGGCATCGACCTCGCAAGAAGGCTGCGCAAGGACGAGCTCACGCGTGAAGTACCGATCATCATGCTGACCGCGCGCGGCGAGGAAACCGACCGTGTCGGCGGCCTCGATGCTGGTGTCGATGACTACGTGGTGAAACCGTTCTCGACGCGCGAACTTCTGGCACGTATCCGCGCTGTGATGCGGCGTACCCACGGCGAAGACGCCGAAGGAGTGGTCGAACTGGGTGGATTGCGCATCGACAGCGCGGCTCACCGCGTATTTTGCGGCGAACAGCCCGTGCACATCGGCCCGACCGAATACCGCCTGCTGCACTTCTTCATGACCCACGCCGAACGCGTTTACACGCGCAGCCAGTTGCTCGACCACGTGTGGGGTGGGGGCGTCTATGTCGAGGAACGCACCGTGGACGTCCATATCCGACGCCTGCGCAAGACGCTCGAGCCGTTCGCTCGCGATGCGCTGGTGCAGACCGTACGTGGCGCCGGCTATCGCTTTTCCACCAGCGTGTGAGCAGCGTATCGTCTGTCTCGCCAAGCCGTTGCGTTGAATGCGACTCGGCAGACATGCCGTACATCCACGCCGTCGACACCCTGCCAGCATCGGCGGCCGCATCGAGAACCGCTTCATGCCTTCCCGTCTGAGTCGCGCCTGGCGCGCTAGTGGATGGCACTTCGCGTCGTTCACGCTACTTGCGCTCGCGCTGGGTGCGTGGTTGCGCGCGCTGCCGCAAACTCTGCTCGTTCTGGCAGCCGGCATGATTGTGTTCGGGATATTCAAACTTTCGCGGCTGGCCCGCTTGCTGACCAGCCGTCGGCGTCTACCCGCTTCCGACGGCCGCGGCATCTGGGATGAAATCCAGAATCTGGTCAGGGGGCGTCAGCGCGCTGCTCGCGACGATAAACGGCGCCTTATGCGCCAGTTGCGATCATTTCGCGACGCGGCTGCAGCAATGCCCGACGCGGTCGTCGCACTCGACCTTGATCGACGCATCGAATGGTTCAATACCGCTGCCGGCAGCCTTTTGGGACTTAAATATCCGCAGGATATCAGCGGCCATTTGACCAACCTCGTGCGCGCGCCACGTTTCGCCGAGTGGTTGCGCGGCGATGCCGCCGAGCCGCTGACCGACCTCGCCTCGCCGACGGACGAAAACCTGCGCCTGAGCCTGCGTCTGATCCGCTATGCCGACGATCGCGCCTTGCTGGTCGCGCGCGATGTCAGCCAGCTCGTGCGCCTGGAGCAGGTGCGGCGCGATTTTGTCGCCAATGTCTCGCACGAACTGCGCACGCCCTTGACCGTCGTGCACGGCTATCTCGACATGATCGAACCGGAGCAAATTCCCGAGTACGAACCGATCCTGCACGAACTGCGTATTCAGTCACGCCGGATGACGCAGATTGTCGAGGACTTGCTGACCTTGTCGCGGCTCGAAGCGCAGAACGACTTGCCGCTGGAACGTGTCAGCCTGCGCTCGCTGTTGGAGGCGCTGCGGCGGGAAGCGGTTGCGCTCAGTCACGGCCAGCATGAAATCGTCACGGAACTGCGCGGCCACCACGACCTCTCCGGCTCGGCCAAGGAACTGCACAGCGCATTCTCGAACCTCGTGACCAATGCAGTGCGATATACACCTGCAGGCGGCCGCATCACGCTGCGCTGGGAAAACAGCGACGACGGCGCGCGCCTGTCGGTGATCGATACCGGCCAAGGTATCTCGCCGCAACATCTGCCGCGACTCACGGAGCGTTTCTATCGCGTCTCGACCAGTCGTTCGCGCGACACCGGCGGTACCGGTCTTGGCCTCTCGATCGTGAAGCACGTGCTTCAGTTGCACCACGCGCGTCTGGACATCACAAGCGAACCGGGTGTCGGCAGCACGTTTGCTTGCGTGTTTGACGCTCAACACCTGCTAGAACCGCAAGCACTGGTCAAGGCGACGTGAGAAGCACCTTCGCCGCACTGATCCTGATTTCCGGCATCGCCTCCGCAACCTCTGCGCTGGCGGCGGACGATAGCTTGTCGGGCAGTTTGACTTGCGTCGGTTCGGATACCGCCAGCGCACTCGTCACGCGCTGGGCCAGCGCGTTCGAGGGTTTGCACCCACGGGCGCGTATCCAGGTCCAGGCCGCAGGTTCGGCGAGCGCACCACTGGCTCTGACCGCGGGCGCTGCGGACATCGGATCAATGAGCCGGCCGATGAGCGCAAACGAGGAAGCGGACTTTCGCAAACGGTACGGCTACGCACCGACGAGACTGGCGATCGCGCGTGACGCTATCGTCGTGTTCGTGCACCCGGAAAATCCACTTCAACGTCTCACTTTTGCAGAACTCGACGCCATCTATTCGACGACGCGTCGTTGCGGAGCGGCGCAACCGATGCGGTATTGGAGCGATCTCGACACGCATAATCAGGACGCACTCGGCACCCGTCAGATTCTAGCCGCAGGTCGCGATGCAAGTTCCGGAACTCACGAGGTGTTCCGCGAATCTGTGCTTTGCAATGGCAGGTTTCGCCCGGAAGTAATCGCCTGGCCGGGCAATGGGGCAATCGTCGGCACGGTCGCGATGAATCGTGAGGCGATCGGCTATGCCGGCATCGGTTACATCAATGGAATGGTCAAGCCGCTGGCGTTGGCGCGCAACCAAAGCGATGCAGGCATCCTCCCGGACAGGACGAGCATCGCAGATGGAAGCTACCCTCTTGCCCGTTCGCTGTACCTCTACGTAAATCGCCCGCCGCAACGTGCCCTGGCCGAACTCCCTGCTGCTTTCATCGAGTTTGCGCTCTCCGACGAAGGGCAGGCGCTCGTGCATCAGGAAGGATTTGTCCCGCTTGCTGCGGACGAGCGTCGCGCCCAACGTTCCATCCTCGAATGAACACGACCGACGAGATTGCCGCATGAATCGTGACGTACAGCAGAACCTGCATCATCCGAGTCTGTATCTGAATCGCGAACTGGCCCAGCTCGAATTCAATTTCCGCGTGTTGGCGCAGGCGCAGGACCCGGGCGTGCCCTTGCTCGAACGCATGCGCTATCTTTGTATTTCATGCTCGAATCTCGACGAATTCTTCGAGGTCCGCGTGGCAGTGCTGCGCCAGCAATTGAGTCTTGGCGACATGCGCGCAGGTGCTGATGCGATGGCAACAGGCGAGGTGCTGACGCGGATCCGCGAGCGCGCGCTGATCCTGGTCAAGGCGCAATATGATTTCTGGAACACGATTCTGCTTCCAGCGCTTGCATGCGAAGGCGTGCGCTTCTCCAAACGCGACCTATGGACGCCGAAACAGCGCGCATGGTTGCAAGGCTATTTCCGCAACGAGATCCTGCCCGTGCTGTCGCCGCTCGGCCTCGATCCGGCGCACCCGTTTCCGCGCATCCTCAACAAGAGCCTCAATCTTGCTGTCGTGCTCAAGGGCCGCGACGCATTCGGTCGCGAAGGTCACATGGCCCTGGTGCGCGCGCCACGGTCTCTGCCCCGCATCATCCGCATGCCGGCCGAGGTAGCGGAATCGCCTTACGATTTCGTGTTCCTGTCGAGCATCCTGCACGAATTCATGGACGAACTGTTTCCGGGCATGCAGGTGCAGGGCTCGTACCAGTTTCGCGTGACACGCAACAGCGAACTGGTCGTCGACGAGGACGAGGAAAACATCGCACTCGCACTGCGCGATGAACTCAGGGGCCGCGGCTATGCGAAGGGCGTGCGGCTCGAAGTCGCCGACAACTGCCCGAAGGCAATCGCTGGCATGTTGATGCAAAACTTCGAGCTCACCGATACCGATGTCTACCGCTGCGAAGGTCCCGTCAACGTCAGCCGCATCAATGCGATCTACGACCAGATCGATCGCCCGGATCTGAAGTTCCCGACTTTCGTGCAGCGCGTGCTGCCGGCGATCGCCGAGGAAACCAGCTTGTTCGATGCAATCCGCGGACATGACATCCTGCTTCACCATCCGTTCGAATCGTTCAGTGCGGTGATCGAGCTCGTGCGCGAGGCGAGCGCCGATCCCGATGTGCTGGCGATCAAGCAGACCTTGTATCGCGTCGGCAACGACTCACCGCTGGTGGACCATCTCATCGATGCCGCCCGCCAGGGCAAAGACGTCACTGTCGTGGTCGAGTTGCGCGCGCGCTTCGACGAGGAAGCCAACCTGCGCCTGGCCAACCGTCTGCAGGAAGCGGGCGTGCAGGTCGTCTATGGCGTTGTCGGCTACAAGACCCACGCGAAGATGCTGCTTATCGTACGCCGTGAGAACGGTGCGCTGCGCCGCTTCGTGCATCTGTCGACCGGCAACTATCACCAGATCACTTCGCGCATCTATACGGATTTCGGCCTGATGACCGCGAATCCCGAGATCGGCGAGGACGCGCACCTGCTGTTCCTGCAGCTCTCCGGACTCGGGCCCTTCATTCAGCTCAAATGCCTGCTGCACTCGCCGTTCACCTTGCATAAGGGACTGATGGAAAAAATCGAACGCGAGATCGCAAATGCCCGAGCCGGAAAGCCTGCGCGCATCATTGCCAAGATGAATGCGCTCAATGAGGAGAGCGTCGTCGAGGTGCTGTATCGCGCATCGCAGGCCGGCGTGCAGATCGACCTGATCGTGCGCGCCGCGTGCACGCTACGCCCCGGCATCGTCGGCGTATCGGAGAATATCCGTGTCAGATCGATCGTCGGACGCTTCCTCGAACACAGTCGCGTGTACTGGTTTCAGAACGACGAGACCCCCGAAATATATTGCTCCAGCGCCGACTGGATGGAGCGCAACCTTATGCGCCGCATCGAAACCTGTTTTCCGATTCGCGATCCGGAACTGGC
>JBDSNK010000247.1:0-5608 GCA_039915385.1 Dokdonella sp. | reverse complement strand
TGTCCATCCACGCACCACCGCGCTTGCTGTCGCGTTTCCAGTAGTCGGCGTAGAACAGCGCCATCGAGGTGCCGTCCTTGTCGAACACTTCGAACACGCGCACGTCCGGCTGCCATACCGGGATGTCTTTGCGTTCCTTGAAGGTCAGGCCGTAGAGCTGGTTCGCGGCGTAGAACACGCCGTCGTTGAGGACTCGGTTGATCTCGAAGTACGGCTTGACCTGCGCTTCATCAAGGTCGTACTTGTCCTTGCGCACCTGCTCGGCGTAGTACTGCCAATCCCATGGCGCCAGCTTGATGCCACCCGCGTTCTTTTCAATCAGCGCCTGCATCGCGCCCGCTTCGCTGCGCGCCTTCGCCGTCGCCGCCGGGACCATGTCGGTCATCAGCTTTTCGGCCGCTTCCGGCGTCTTTGCCATCTGGTCGTCGAGCGTATACGCGGCGAAGTTGGGGAAGCCGAGCAGCTTGGCGCGATCAGCACGCAGCACGGCGAGGCGCTGGACGATCGCGCGCGTGTCGTTCGCATCGCTGTGTTCGGCGCGCTCAGTGGATGCCTTGAACACGCGTTCGCGTACCGCACGATCCTGCAGGTTCACCTGTGCGGGTTGCTGCGTGGTGTTCTGCAGCACGATCGCGAACTTGCCCGCGGCCATGTGCGTCTTCGCCGCATCGGCAGCGGCGGCGATATCGGCCTCGGAAAAGCCAGCCAGCGCTTCCTTGTTGTCGACGATGACGGCACCCGCATTGGTTGCCGCGAGCAACTTGTTCTGGAAGTCGGTTGACAGCGTCGACTCTTCCTTGTTCAGCGCACGAAGTTTTGTCTTGTCGCCCTCGTTGAGCTGCGCACCGGCGCGCACGAAGTTCTGGTAATAGCGCTCGACCAGACGCACCTGCTCGGCGTCGAGGCCGAGCGTCGCGCGCGTGTCGAACAGCGTCTTCACGCGCTGGAACAGCTTGTCATTGAGGTAGATCGCGTCCTGATGCTCGGCAAGCTTCGGCGCGAGTTCTTCCTGCGCCTTTTCCAGCGTCGGGTTCGTGTCCGCGCCGGTGACTGCGCCGAACACGGCGCCGACGCGAGCGAGCATCTGGCCGCTGCGCTCCATCGCCTCGATCGTATTGGCGAAGGTGGGCGCTTCCTTCTGCGCGGCGATCTTGCTGTCTTCGGCGATCTGCGCACGCATGCCGGCTTCGATCGCCGGCTGGTAGTCGTTGACCTTGATCTTGTCGAACGGCGGCGCCTGAAACGGCAATGTGCTGGCGGCTGCAAACGGATTGCCGGACGGCAGCGCGGCTGCGCCCTTGGCGGCCGCAGCGGAAGCGTTGGCGAGCATGCCGCTGGCGCCTGCCAGGATCAGGGTCATCGTCGTTGTCAAAAGTCGTGTTCGGAGCATGGGTGGATCGTCCTCGCGGAGGCGAATGATTCGGCAGGAAGGTGTGGCGATCGCCACACGTAGCGCGCCAGCCTACCATTCTGTGTGTGCACGGCATGTGCCGTAAGGCCCATGCCCGCGACTTCCGGTGAGGACCGTGACATTAAAATTTTGTGCGCCGTCAGCGTTGAGGCGGCAACCCGCTCAGCATGGGTGCCAGCACGCCCCAGACGTTTTGCAGCACGCGTGGTTCGCCCGCGGCCTTGGGATGCAGGCCGTCGTCCTGCATCAGGGTTGGATCGAGCGCGACGCCATCCAGCAGAAAAGGCACCAGTGGTGCATTGAATTCGGCGGCAAGGCCCCTATACATCGTGCGCAGGCCGTCGCGATATTGCGGTCCGTAGTTGACCGGCAGTTCGATGCCCACCAGCAAGGCATGTGCTTTCGCCTCGTGAATCGCGCTCAGGATCTTCGCCAGATTGGCGTGGATCTCGGCCAGCGGCAATCCGCGCAGTCCGTCGTTCGCACCGAGCTCGACGATCACCAAAGCGGGTTTGTGCTCTGCGATCAAGGCCGGCAGGCGAGCCAAGCCGCCCGCGCTGGTCTCGCCGCTGATGCTCGCATTGACGACGGCACGCGTGGGCTGCGACTGCTGCAATCGTTGTTCGAGCAGGGTGACCCAGCCTTCGCGCGGGGACAAACCGTACGCCGCGGACAGGGAATCACCGAGCACGAGCAAAGGCGCAGCCGGTGCGGCGAATGATGAGCCACAGCAACCGAAAAAAAGCAGGATCAGGGAAGCACGAAACATGAGTGAGCCAGTCGCAAGTGCGTTGAGTGCCATCCAGATTAGCAAAATCGTCGACGGTCCCGACGGTCGACTGACCATCCTCGATGATGTCGGCCTCGATGTTGCGCGCGGCGACAGTCTCGCCATCGTCGGCGCGTCCGGGTCCGGCAAGACCACCTTGCTCGGGCTGCTGGCGGGACTGGACCGCCCGACCGCGGGCTCGATCACGCTCGCCGGCGTGTGCCTGGACCTGCTCGATGAAGAAGCGCGGGCACGTCTGCGCCGCCGCCGAGTCGGCTTCGTTTTCCAGAGCTTTCATCTGTTGCCTGCGTTGAACGCTGAAGAGAACGTGATGCTGCCGCTCGAGCTCGACGGTCGCGACGACGCGCGCGAGCGCGCAGCGGAAGCGCTCGCGCGGGTCGGACTCGGCGCGCGCCGGCATCACTATCCGGCGCAGCTTTCCGGCGGCGAGCAGCAGCGTGTCGCGCTCGCGCGCGCGTTCGTGCACGGACCCGAAATCCTGTTCGCCGATGAACCCACTGGCAACCTCGACCAGCGCACTGGCACCACCGTCGGCGACCTCTTGTTCGCGTTGAACCGCGAACACGCAACGACCCTGGTGCTGGTCACTCACGACGCGACGCTCGCTTCACGGTGCGCACGTCGCCTGCATCTGCTCGAAGGGCGCATTGCCGGGGCCGACGCGTGAAGCCACTCGCGTTTGCCGCGCGCAGCCTGCGCCGCGAATTCCGCCACGCGGAGCTCGCAACGCTCGGCGCCGCACTTGTGCTCGCGGTCGCGGCGTTGGCCGCGGTCGCGACACTCGCAAGCCGCGTCGAACGCGCGCTGGTCGCGTCCGCTGCGGAACTCATTGGCGGCGAACTCGGCGTCGGTGCGAGCCACGCGCTGCCACCCGAATTCACCACGCAAGCACACGATCGCCACCTCGCCACCAATGTGCTCGCCGACTTCCCCAGCGTCGTCTTCGTCGGCGACAAGAGCCGCTTGTGCGAGGTGCGCGCCAGCGACGACGCCTTCCCGCTGCGTGGCGCGCTCAGCGTGCGCGATGCAGCCGGCAACGAAGTCGTCGCGCACGCACCAGCGGCCGGAACGATCTACGTAGACCACGCCGTGCTCGTTGCGCTCGATGTCGCGGTTGGTGCTCGCGTGCAGTTGGGTGGCGGTGATCTCGTCATCGGCGGAGAAATCGACAAGTCGCCGGATGGTGGCAATCTGTTCCGTATCGCGCCGCGCGTGCTGATGAATCTTGCCGATGCGCAGGCGAGCGGCCTGCTCGGCGTTGGCAGCCGCGCGCGCTATCGCCTGCTGGTCGCAGGGCGCGATCGCGACGTCGACGCCTACGCCACGTGGGCGAAGGCCCACTTGCCCGACGGTGCCGAAATCACCACCGTCGAGGACGCGCAGCAGAATCTGCGCAGCGCGTTTGAACGTGGCGAAAGTTTCCTGCGCCTCGCCGCGCTGCTCGCCGCGCTGCTGTCTGGCGTCGCCGTCGCGTTGGCCGCACAACGTTTTGCGCGACGCAAGACCGAAGAGGTCGCCTTGTTGCGTTGCCTCGGGGCCAGTCGCAGCGAGATCATCTCCGCGTTGATCCTGGAGCTGACCCTGCTCGCCTTGCCCGCGTGTGCGGTCGGTGTCGCAGTCGGGCTGGCGTTGCAGCAGGTCGTTCTCAGTCTTGCCAGCGGTTTGCTGCCTGGTGCGCCACCGGGATTGCCATGGGGGCCACCGCTCGCTGCTTTTGTCGTCGGTGTCGCGGTGCTGTTCGGCTTCGCGCTGCCGCCGCTGCTGCGCCTGCGCGACGTCGAGCCGATGCGCGTATTCCGCCGCGACCTCACCACACGGGTGCGGCGCTTCGATGCGCTGTATCTGCTTCCGGTTTTGGTCGGTGCCTTGCTCGTGCTGTTCGGCGCGGGCAGCCTGCGGCTTGCGGCGACGCTCGCGGCGGGTTTTGCCGGCGTCGCGATTGCAACCTTGATCCTCGGTGTCGCCTTGTTGTGGATCGTGCGGATCGCGTCGACGCGCCTGCGTGGTGCGTTGCGCTTCGGTCTTGCGAACCTGGTGCGTCGACGCGCGCTGACGCTTCTGCAGGCCGGCGCGCTCGCGCTGAGCCTCACCGCGCTGGCGCTGCTCGGCGTGATCGGACCTTCGCTGCTCGAACACTGGCGCGCGGAACTCCCCGTCGATACTCCGAACTGGTTCATGATCAACTTGCAGCCGGAACAGAGCGAAACGATGCAGCAGCGCCTGCAGACCCTAGGCGCGGGCAATGTGAATCTGCTGCCCCTCGCCGCAGGCAAGCTCGTTGCGATCAACGGCCATGCACCCGATGCCGCGGACTACGGCGACGATCGTCGCGCGAGCAGCGCGATCAGCGGCGAAGTGCGAGTCAGCTGGAGTGCGCAACTGCCCCCGGCGAACACGTTGGTCAGCGGCCGCTGGTTCGATCCGAACAACGCCAAGCCACAATTTTCTGTCGACCAGATGTGGATCGATATTTTTCATCTTAAACTCGGCGACACACTGACGCTGCGCGTGGGCGAACGCGAGATCGAAGCGTCCATCGGCAGCATCCGTCGCGTCGACTGGACCTCGTTCCGCGCGAATTTCTTCCTTATGCTCGACCCTGCCAGCGGCGCGACCTTGCCGCACAGTTTCGTCGCTAGCTTCCATCTGGATGGCACGAACGCGAATGCGCTCGCCGCGATCTCGCGCGATTATCCGAATATCTCGTTGATCGACCTCAATGCCATCCTCGATCGCGTGCGCGACATCATCGGCCGCGTCAGCCGCGCCGTGACCTGGGTGCTCGGCTTCAGTCTGCTCGCTGGCGTGCTCGTGCTGCTCGCCGCACTCGCATCGACCGCTGACGAACGCCGCTTCGAATCCGCCCTGCTGCGCACGCTCGGTGCGCATCAGCGCCAGTTGTCGATTGCGGTGCTCGCTGAATTCGCCGTGCTCGGCCTGCTCGCTGGCACCATCGCGGTAATCGGCTCAGGTGTGCTCGGAACGGTGCTCGCGCGCGATGTGTTCAAGCTCGCCAACTACACGCCGCCGCTCGCCGCATTGGCCGCACTCGTCGCTGCCGCTGCCTCGACGGTCGCGGTGGCGGGATGGATCGGCACGCTGCGCATTGCCCGCACATCACCGAGCGCCGTTCTGCGCCGCGGCTGACGCTGAAGGCGCAATGACCCGCTTGTCGAACCCGCGTTGTGCATTGGCAACGTGCGTAGTAGTTTGACTCGCAACGACGTTGTGAGCGATTTGCTCCCCTCGCCTCGACGGCTTCACTGTCATGACCGTACCCGCTGTACTCCCCGCCAATGAATCGGAACGTCTGCAAAGGCTGCGCGGACTGGCCGTGCTCGATACGGACGCCGAGCCGCTGTTCGATGCCTTGACGAAAGCAGCCGCTCTGGCGACTGGCGTGCCGA
>JBDSNK010000230.1:0-3026 GCA_039915385.1 Dokdonella sp. | reverse complement strand
CGACGAAGTACTGCTGGATGTCGCCCATCATGCGTAGCGCAAACTCGGTGGAAAAGATGCAGGTGTTCTGCGCCTGGTCTTCCTTGAGGATGTCCGCCTGCACGGTGCCGCGCACGGTCATCAGCGTGTGCGCCTTGATGCCCGCATAGGTTTCCGCGTCGACGACTTGTTCACCGCTGATGCCGAGCAGGCCGAGGCCGAGGCCATTGTTCGTCTTCGGCAGTTCGCCCAAATACTGCGGACGCGTTCGGCCTTCGAACAGTTTCGCGATCTGCTTTTCTGCCGCAGCCCAGCGCGCGGGATCTTCACGCAGATATTTCTCGATCTGCTGGTCGATTGCGGTGTTCATGAACATCGCCAGGATCATCGGCGCGGGCCCGTTGATCGTCATCGAGACGGACGTCGTCGGCGCGCATAGATCGAAGCCGGAATACAGCTTCTTCATGTCGTCGAGCGTCGGCACGTTGACGCCGGAGTTGCCGATCTTGCCGTAGATGTCCGGACGCGGCGCCGGGTCTTCGCCGTATAGCGTGACGGAATCGAACGCGGTCGACAGGCGCGCCGCGGGTTGACCGACGCTCAGATAATGGAAGCGACGATTGGTACGTTCGGGTGTGCCCTCGCCCGCGAACATGCGGATCGGATCTTCGCCGGTGCGGCGATACGGATACACGCCGCCGGTGTACGGGTAGTAGCCGGGCAGGTTTTCCTTCTGCAGGAAGACGAGCAGCTCGCCCCAGCTCTTGTACGTGGGCGCGGCGATCTTCGGGATCTTCTGATGCGACAGCGATTCGCGGTAGTTCTCGACCTTGATGACCTTGCCGCGCACTTCGTATTCGGTGTACGGATCGATGATCGACTTAAGGCGCTGCGGCCATTCGCGCAGCAGCTTGAGCGAATCGGATGAGAGCGACTGGATCGCATCGTTGTAGCGTTGGCGCAGCGTGACCAGCGAGCGATCGACGGTCGGTGGCTGCGTCGGCGCGTGGCTTGTGCGCTCGTCCGATTCGCGGCGCAGCTCCCAGTTGAATTTTTGCTTGCGCCGATCCGGGCCGCCGGTGCGGCGCTCGCCAGACGCCGGAAATTCCGATGTCGCGGCGGAAAGCAGCAGCAGTTCGTCGACGCCAAAGAGATCGAGCATCTTTGGTAACGCAGCGTCCTCGAGATCGCGTAGCGACTGCCAGTACGACTGCGCGCGATCGGCGGCTTCGGCCTGCGTGTCGATCGCACCATTGATGCCGCGGCCCTGTTCGGCAATCTCGGCGAGGTAGCGCACGCGCGCGCCGGGGATCAGCACGGTGGCGCGCGGTTCCTTGAGCGACGTGTCGAGGTGGGGAGTCCAGTCAATCCTGCTGGATGTTGTGGGAGCGGCTTTAGCCGCGATGCTTTGCGGATTGTCAGAGGAAAGCATCGCGGCTGAAGCCGCTGCCACAGAGGCACTGGCTGAAGCCGCTCCAACAGAGGCGTCGTCGGAAGTCGCTCCAGCTGCCCCGGTGTTGCCGTCGTTGAGATGCAGCTTCTCGCGCAACAGGCGGCAAAGGTTAGTGAACATCCAGGTGACGCCTGGATCGTTGAACTGGCTCGCGATGGTCTGGTAGACCGGCACGTCCTCGTCCTTCAACTGGAACGCGACGCGGTTGCGCTTCCATTGCTTGCGCACATCGCGCAGTGCGTCTTCGGCACCGCGCTTGTCGAATTTGTTGAGCACGATCAGTTCGGCGAAGTCGATCATGTCGATCTTCTCGAGCTGGCTCGCGGCGCCGTAGTCGCTCGTCATCACGTACATCGGGAAGTCGACCAGGTCGACGATCTCGGAATCGCTCTGGCCGATGCCGGCGGTCTCGACAATGACGAGGTCGTAGGCCTGGCCCTTGAGGAACGCGATGCAGTCCTTCAACACAGCATTGGTCGCGACGTGCTGCCGACGTGTCGCCATCGAGCGCATGAAGACGCGATGGCTGCGCAGGGAATTCATGCGGATGCGATCACCGAGCAAGGCACCGCCCGAGCGTCTACGCGTTGGATCGACCGCGAGCACGGCGACGCGCATCTGCGGGAACGCGTGCAAGAAGCGAAGCAGCAGTTCATCGACGACGGACGACTTGCCAGCGCCGCCGGTGCCGGTGATGCCGACGACGGGCGTCTTGTTGCCGGCGAGGTGCCACTCCTTGCGCAAGCGATCGAGCTGGTGTTCGTCGTGTCGGCCTTCCTCGATCGCAGTGAGCGCGTGACCAACGGCGATTTCATCTTCGATGTTCACCTGCGCAGGCGGCAGCGTGTGCGCATCGGCTTCGCGCAGCACGCGCGCGTCTGCGGCAGTGCGTGCGCGTGCGACGACGTCCTGGATCATCGCAACGAGGCCCAGATGCATGCCGTCGTTCGGGTGATAGATGCGCTCGACGCCGTAGGCTTGGAGTTCGCGGATTTCTTCCGGTGTGATCGTGCCGCCGCCGCCGCCGAATACGCGGATGTGGCCCGCGCCGCGTTCCCGGAGCATGTCGACCATGTACTTGAAGTATTCGACATGGCCGCCTTGGTACGAGGACAGCGCGATCGCGTCGGCGTCTTCCTGCAGCGCGGCGCGCACGACATCCTCGACCGAGCGGTTGTGGCCGAGGTGGATGACTTCGGCGCCCTGCGCCTGGATCAGGCGGCGCATGATGTTGATCGCGGCGTCGTGGCCGTCGAACAGGCTGGCCGCAGTAACGAAGCGCAGCGGAGCGCCCTCGACCGACGTCTCTGTGGCGATGTGCTTGGCAACTGTGCTCATGGCGAATCCGCAATCGTGAGGCTGAATGGAGATTGTAACGCTGCCGGGCGCGCTGGTGCCGCCGCTGGCAGGAGCATCGCGGCTGAAGCCGCTCCTGCAGTCGCCTTGTGGATGGGAAGAGCATCGCGGCTGAAGCCGCTCCTACAGTCGCCTTGTGGACGGGAAGGGCATCGCGGCTGAAGCCGCTCCTGCAGACAGTTGCTCCGACGGGTGCATTGTGAATGGGAAGAGCATCGCGGCTCCTACACCGCTGTTG
>JBDSNK010000148.1:0-7436 GCA_039915385.1 Dokdonella sp. | reverse complement strand
GAGGCAGGCATGCGCATCGTCGACACGCACGTGCATCGGGGCGTTTCACGAAATGCGCGCTCCCTGCATGCTTTTCTCGGTGTATCGGCGCTGCTTTTCATCGTCAGTGCAGCGATGACGATCAGAGTATGCACGTCGATGTCGTCGATGCACGAAATGCCGATGCCCGGCGGCTGGACGATGTCGATGACATGGATGCGCATGCCCGGACAGACGTGGACCGACGCCAGCGCGGCGTTCCTCGGCATGTGGCTCGCGATGATGGTGGCGATGATGCTGCCATCGCTGCTGCCGATGCTCTGGCGCTATCGCCAATCCATGGGCGGCGCGGACGAAACACACCTTGCGCTTGTGACCGCGCTGGTCGGCGTTGCCTATTTCTTCGTGTGGACGGTGTTCGGCGCCGCGATCTTTGCGTCAGGGATTGCACTGACGAAAATCACCCTGCAATCGCCTGCGTTCGCACACGCCGTTCCGCTCGTCGTAGGCCTCGTCGTCGTGGTCGCCGGCGCACTCCAGTTCAGCGCATGGAAGGCGCGCCATCTCGCGTGCTGTCGCGCAGCGATGACCTGTCCTTGCACGGAGACGGCCGACATCGGCAAAGCGTGGCGCCACGGCTTGCGCCTCGGTGTCCACTGCTGCGAATGCTGTATCGGCCCGACGACGATCCTGCTCGTCATGGGGGTCATGGATCTGCGTGCGATGGCCGCCGTGACGGCCGCGATCACCATCGAACGTTTTGCGCCGGCTGCCGAACGTAGCGCGCGGGGAATTGGAATTCTCGTCGTGGCGCTGGGCCTGACGCTCATCGCACGATCGTTGCTGACCGCGTGACCTTTTCGCGTTGGAGTGGACCGGCACGGTCGGACCCGGGATCGTGGTGCTCATCAACCTCGCCTGACTCTCGTGCCGCTGGATACGGTTGACGCGCATTCGAACGACGCGGCGGATACGAAGGGACGCCGGCGCGGGCCACATCGGATTCGGATGCATCTGAGATACTCCGGCCATCTTGTGCTGGAGATTTCCCATGTTGCATGCAGGGTGGCGGCTGCTCATCGCAGTCTTGGTGGCTTCCGTCTTTCACTCCGGATCGGTTCGCGCGAAAGACGCGTTCGTCGTCATTTCCGGCGGCGGCAGCCCGAACAGCAATCACTACTCGCAATACCTGCAGTCGCGCGCCTATGTCACATATTTGAAGGCCAATTATCCGGCCGACCAGATCTGGGTGTTCTTCGGCGCAGGCAATGTGACCGGCCAGCCGCCCGTCTTGTCCGATGTCGAACAGATCGTCAAGGACGACCGAGGCCGCGAAACCACGACGTGGATTGCAGGCGGGCTGCCTGGCAACCGCCCGGCGCGACGCACCGAACTCGCACGTGCATTCCGCGACGAGATCCTGCCCACGGTCAGCGATGGCGGCACGCTTTACCTGTTCGTCGGCGATCACGGCGCACCTTCGACCGGCGTGAATCGGGAAAGCATCATTTCCCTGTGGAGCTGGGATCGCGATCCAACGCTCGCGTTCGGTTGGCGCAATTACGATTCGGCGGCAGAGACGCTCGGAGTGGCCGAGCTGCGCCGCTGGTTGTCTGCAGGACTCGGCCACGGGCGTGTCGTGTTCGTCATGAGCCAGTGCTTTTCGGGGGGATTCCACTATCTTGGCGTGCCCCGCGAAGCGGCGTTGAATCCTTCCTGGTTCACACGCGTGCCTGCCTGGGCAAGCGCGGTCGAGGAGCCGCGGAACATGCCGCTCGCGGCAGGATTTACGGCGACGGACGATCATTCGGTCGCGTCGGGCTGCACCTCCGATGTCTCGGCCGATCACTGGGCGGGTTATGAACGATACCTGCCCGAGAATTTGCTCGGCCTCGATCTGTTCACGCTGAGAGCGGGTGCGAAGCCCGAACGTCATTCGTTCTACCAAGCCCATCGCGAGGCCGTTCTTGCCGACCAGACGATCGACAAACCGGGCACGACGTCGGAGCAGTATCTGGAAGTGTGGGCGGATGCAATCGAGCGTCTGGCGAAGGACGCGAACCTCACGGATGCGGTCAAGGCGCAGATGGCGAACTATCGCAACACGATGAACGGCAAGACAGCGCAAGCGGACGATGCCGCTTTCAAGGAACGTCGTGACGAATACCGCCGCTTCATCGATCGCATGGTCAAGCAGAATCCGGCGCTCGCGGACCTGACGCGCGCGCCGCAGCCGGAGCTGGAGCGCACCATCAAGTCCGAATCCGATGGCGGCTCGCCGAACCACGCCCACACGGAAGGAAATGAGCCGAGCACGGGTGATGATGAGCAAGGCGATGGGGAAGACCTGCAACTGGCCGCATGGCTGTGGGTCAAGAAGATTGCACCGGCGTGGGCGGCGGCTATTGATTCAGGCGAGATCACTGATTTGTCCAAGCCCGTCGCCGCGTTCGAGCGTGACATGGCGTCGATCGAGACACGGCCGGACCGCAACGCGCACCGCGATTCACGCTCGATGGCGGACCGTCGCATCGGCGATCCAAGTCTGCTCGTGTACTTCCATGGCGGGTATGCCGATCCGGCGACCTTCGATCCGGCACGAGCCCGATCGATTTCCGATTGGGCACAAAAGCGCAAACGCGCTATCGTCGAGTGGGCGAAGAAGTCCACGAACGCGAAGCTGCGTGCAACAGCGGAGACCTACGCGCTGTTGGCGCCTCAGGAAATGATCGATCCGGATGCGGCCGTGAACGGTGACGCAGACCGAGGCACGCGCGGCACTGCCGGCGAATCCGCCAGCAAGACCGAACATCCGAACGATTCGTCGCCACCGCAGCTGAAGCGAAGCATCGCAGCCGCACGCATCTACGCTTATCGGCAAGTGCTCGCGGCGTGGCAGTTCCTGCTCGCGATGCATGAGAAACCGGCGCTGGAACGCGTCACGGCCCTTACGCAACTCGAACGCACGCCGCTGCCGCGCACGGGTGCAAAGGCGCAGCGCATTGACTGAGGGAACAAGCGGGATGTGGGGCGTGCGAAACCGCGGGGTTGTTGGTGCCGTGCCGGAAACGGTAGAGAGAGGCACGTAACGACGGATTGATTGATTGGTGGGCCGTGATGGGATCGAACCATCGACCAATGGATTAAAAGTCCACTGCTCTACCGCTGAGCTAACGGCCCCGCTTCAATCTGGTCACTCGACGTCGAAAGACGCAACAGACGCGCGAGGGTCGCGCAGTTTACCCGTCCAGGCGGCTCAGCGGTAGCGCGTCGGGTCGGTGACGCCTGCCGCACGGAAACCATCTGCGCGCAGGCGGCAGGCATCGCAGTGGCCGCAGGCGTGGCCCACGGCATCGGCCTGGTAGCAGGACACGGTCGCCGCAAAGTCGACGCCGAGGCGCTGGCCTTCGCGCACGATATCGGCTTTGCTCATTGCCATCAGCGGGGCTTGCACGCGCAGCGCGGCGCCTTCGACCGCGGCTTTGGTGGCGAGGTTTGCGAGGCGTTCGAACGCTTCGACGAAGGCGGGGCGACAGTCGGGATAGCCGGAATAGTCGACCGCATTGACGCCGCAGTAGATATCCCTCGCGCCGAGCACCTCAGCCCAGCCGAGCGCGACCGACAGCATGATCGTGTTGCGTGCGGGCACATAAGTGACCGGAATACCACTGCCGCCGTCATCGGGCACGTCGATGTCGTCGGTGAGCGCGGAGCCGCCAATGCTGCGCAGGTCGACATGCACGGTCTTGTGCTCGCGAGCGCCGAGCGCTTTCGAAACACGTTGCGAGGCCTGCAGTTCGGACGCGTGACGCTGACCGTAGTCGACGCTCAATGCGTAACAGTCGAAGCCGCTCTCACTTGCGAGCGCGAGCACCACGGCCGAATCCATGCCACCGGAAACCAGCACCACCGCGCGTTGGGGATTTTCAGAAGACATACGACAACCGTTTCGGGATCGGAGAATACGGGCAGCGCGGATCAGTGACCCGGCGTCTCGCCCCACAGCAACTTGTGCATCTGCAACTGCATGCGCACCGGCAGTCGGTCGGCGATGATCCACTCGGCCAGTTCGCGCGGCGCGATCTTGCCGTGTACGGGTGAAAACAGCACCTGGCAGCGTGCATCCAGCGAATGTTCGCGCACACGCGCGACGGCCCAATCGTAGTCGCCGCGATCGGCGATCACGATCTTTACCTGGTCGTGCGGCGACAGCTGGGCCAGGTTCGACCACAGGTTGCGCGCGACCTCGCCAGAACCCGGTGCCTTTAGGTCGACCACCTTGCGCACGCGCGGATCGACATCGGCAACATCGAGCGCACCCGAGGTTTCGAGCGAGACTTCATAGCCGCCATCGCACAGTTGCGCGAGCAGATTGATGCACCGCTTCTGCGCGAGCGGCTCGCCACCGGTCACGCAGACATGGCGGGTTTCGTACGTCGCGACCTCGGTGAGCACATCGGCGATCGTGCGCCACTGGCCGCCGTGGAATGCGTATTCGGTGTCGCACCAGGTACAGCGCAGCGGACAGCCGGTGAGGCGCACGAACACGCTGCGCCAGCCGACCGCGTCGGCTTCACCCTGCAAGGAATGGAAGATTTCACTGATGCGCAACCGCTGCTCGTGTTGCGCCGGGAATGCCGAATCCGCGACCTCTGCGGCCGCGGCAGTATCGATGGCGGCAGCGGCAGTGCTCATCGACCAAGCACCGCTCTCAGCGGCGCGTTTCCATCTTCAGCGCGCGCAGGCGGCCTTGCGCAAGGCGTGCCACGGTCGTGTCGGGATACGTCTGCACGACCTGGTTCAAGGTCGCTTCCGCCTGATCCCACTGCTTCAGCTCGTACTGGCTGTAGCCTACTTTCAGCAATGCGTCCGGTGCTTTCTGGCTGGTGGGATAGCGTTTCAGCAGGGTCTCGAACGACTGCAGCGCAATCTTGTAGTTCTGTGTGACGTAGTACGACTCGCCGAGCCAGTAGTAGGCGTTGCCGGTCAGTTCACCGTCCGGATTCTGGTCGATGAAACCCTGGAACCGGCGCGCCGACTCCGCGTAACGACCGTCCTTGAGTGCAGCGAACGCATCGTTGTAGGAAGCGGCGCCGCCGCCAGCATCGGCAGCTGCGGGCGCATCTGCCGCGGTGGTATCGCCTTGCGCGGTGGCGCTGCGGTCCTCGGGGGACAGATCTGCGACGTTCGCTTTGCGGCTGTCGTTGCGTGGCGCGGCGATCGGAGCTGGCACATTGCCCACAGGATTGCCGAGATCGACATCCGGCGGCTGGCTGTCGGCGGCATGCGGAGGTGCGCGACCGCCCGGTAGCGGCGCGGCTGCACCGCCGCCTTCGAGGCGACCAATGCGCGAATCCAGATCGAGGTATTGATCCTTGCTGCGCTGCTTGGACTCATCGAGCGCGTGCTTGAGCTCTTCGACCTGTCCCTGCAGCGACTGCACCTGCGACTGCAGCGCGGAAATCTGGTTGACCAGATCGACCGCATTGCTGCCGCCCTGCCCGTTCGCCTGCTGTTCGAGGCGATCGACACGCTCAGCGAGCGACATGCGCTGCGCCGAGGCAGTTGATGCGAACACGACAACGGCGACCACCAGGGCCGCCGCTGCGAGCGCACTCGATTTCAAGTGCAACATGCTCGATTACTTCGCGGTGTAGACGATCTCGACGCGACGGTTCTTGGACCAGCACGACTCGTCGTGCTGACGGCAGACCGCGCGCTCTTCGCCGTAGCTGGTCACGTTGAGCTGCGAGGACGAGGCGCCGGCGCCGCTGAGCGCGCCCTGCACCGCGTTGCCACGACGCTCGCCGAGACCGAGGTTGTACTCGCGCGAACCGCGCTCGTCGGTATTGCCTTCCAGCGTCACGCGCGACTGCGGGAACTGCTTCAGGAACTCGGCGTGGCAGGCGATCTGCGCCTGGAATTCCGACTTGATCTCGCTCTTGTCGAGGTCGAAGTAGACGACGCGCTGACGCAGGCAGGAGTCGGTATCGAGACTGTCACGCGTGTAACGACCCGTGTTGTCGCTGGCCGAGGTCGTAGTCGACGATGTGTTGTCGTTGTTGGTCGGAGTCGGCTTGACGGCTTTCTTCGCGCAGGCGGAAACGCCAGCGACCAGCAGAACGGAGAATGCAACGCGTACGAGGTTGTTCATTGGTGTTTCCCTTTGACTGGGCAGGTTTATTGGAGATCGGATTTGCAACACAGAACTGTTTGAACGGCGACGCCCATGAGGCGACCCCCCACCTGAATCAACGCTGGCGGAAGGGTCCCCATGCGGGTTCGCGCACATCGCCTTCGGCAAGCCCCAAACGCTGGCGCACCCGACCGTCGGCTGATACGGCATACAAAACGCCGCGCGAGCCTTCGCTCGCGGCGAACAACAACATGCTTCCGTTGGGAGCGAAACTCGGGGCTTCATCTTGGCTGCCTGGCGAAACCATGATGCTCTGGTTCGTCGCCCGGTCAAGGATGGCAATACGATACACGTTTCCGCTGCCCTGCACCATTGCAAGTTTGAGGCCCTTCGCGTTGATGATGCTCGGACTGGCGTTGTATTGGCCCTCGAACGTCACGCGCGTCGGTTCGCCGCCGCCGGGCGGCACCTGGTAGATCTGCGGCTTGCCCGAACGGTCGGAGGTGAAATACAGGCTCTGGCCGTCGGGCGCCCAGCGCGGCTCGGTATCGATTGCGAAATGCTTGGTGATCTGGGTGGTGGCACGGCTGCTCAGATCCATGATGTAGATGTCCGGGTTGCCGCCCTTGGACAGGCTCATGGCGAGGCGGTTGCCATCTGGCGAGAACGCGGGCGCGCTGTTGATGCCCTTGCTGTTCGACACCACCTGACGGGAGCCGGTACCCAGATCCTGGATGTAGATGTTCGAATTGCCGCTCTCGAACGAGACATAGGCGATCTTCTTGCCGTCCGGCGACCACGCTGGCGACAACAGCGATTCGCGCGAACGCACGACCACCTGCGGATTGTAGCCGTCGGAGTCGGCGACCATCAGTGCGTATTGATAGTTCGGCGGCGACCCGGACGCGGTGATATACGCAATCCGCGTGGCGAATGCGCCGCGTACGCCGAGGATCTTCTCGTAGACGATGTCGGCAATCTGGTGCGCGATATCGCGCAAGCCACTGCGCTGGCCGCTGATCGCACCATCGGTGAGTTTTTGCTGCTTGGCGACGTCGTACAGTTCGTACTCGACGCGCAATGCACCGTCGGCGCCGTCGGCCATGCGGCCGATGACGAGATAATCCTGTTTCAGCAGGCGCCAGGTTGCGAACTTGACCTCGCTCTGGCGGGTTGGAAATTCGACCACGTCATTTTTCGGCAGCGTGCGGAACTGGCCAGAGCGCGCGAGATCGGCGCGCACGACTTCGCCGGGATTGCTATCCGGCGGCACGCTGGCGCCTTCGAAACCAAATGGCACGACCGCGACCGGCAACGCCGA
>JBDSNK010000099.1:0-7645 GCA_039915385.1 Dokdonella sp. | reverse complement strand
GTGTGCGCGTGACGGGCGCCGTGCGCACGCCGATCTCGGTACCGTACCGGCAAGGCATGACCGTGCTCGATGCAGTGCTCGCGGCCGGCGGCACCAACGAATTCGCTGCCGCCGACCGCACCGAGCTCTACCGCAAGGACGCCAGCGGCACCCATGCGTTCGCGATCCGACTCGACCGCATCCTGCAGAAGGGCGATCTGTCGAACAACTACGAAGCGCAGCCCGGTGACGTGATCACGGTGCCAGAGCGGGCATTTTGATCGAATCGAAGGTTGGAAAATGAGCGGCAACCTGGCCTCGCCCAGCGAACTCGTACCGATCATCTTCACGCAAGCACGTCGACACGTGCTGGCGCTGACCCTCATGTTCGTCGCGATCGCGATGGCAGGGTTGGTTTGCGGGCTGCTCTGGCCCAAGAATTATTCCTCGTCCACGACCATCCTCGCGCAAAAGAGCGACATCATTCAGCCGTTGCTCGAAGGACGAGCAGTCGCGACGGGAACGGCCGACCGCACGAACATCGCAAAGCAGGTCATCTACAGTCGCGCCATTCTCGACGATATCCTTGCAACCGGCGGTTGGGATGCGGCGAAGCTTGACCCGTTTCAGCAAGACCGACTGCGCGAGGGCATAAAGGCGCGGACGCAGATCACCAGCCCGCATGAAAACCTGATCCATATCGCGTATCGCGATACCGACCCGAATCGCGCCCTCAAGGTGACCGAACGCCTCGCCGACCTCTTCATCAAGGAGAGCCTCGCTGCCAAGGAAACCGAAAGCCGCGAAGCCTACGAATTCATTGACAGTCAGGTCGAGGCCTATCACCACAAGCTGACCGACGCCGAGGAAAACCTGAAGAAATACCGTGCGGAAAATGTCGATGCGCATCCGGGCAGCGAAGCGGACACGAACAGCCGCATCGGCGTGCTGCGTTCCGCCGTCGAACAATCGCGCATGAACGTGATGGAACTTCATTCGACCGAATCGGCGCTGGTATCCCAGCTCTCCGGCGAATCCGAAGTCACGGCCGTGCAGACGCGCTCTGGGGTCTATCGCGCACAGATGGCCGAGCTGCAGGCGCAACTGGAAAAATTGTTGCTGAACTACACCGAACAGTATCCGGACGTGATCCGTCTGCGACACCAGATTGCAGACCTGCGCCAGCAACTGGATCAGGAAGACCAGCGCAAGCAGCAGGCGAAGAACGCAGGTACCGCCACCGCTATCGATCAGAACTCCCAGTTCAATCCGCTCTATACGGAACTGCGCAGCAAGGCCGCCGACGTGCGTCGCCAGATTGCTGCGAACGAATCGCGCATGAGTGCGACCGAGTCGCTGCTCAACGGCGAACTGGATCGCAGTCGTCGGATTGCCGCTTCAGAAAGTGCCTTGGCTGAATTGACGCGCGACTACGACGTGAACCGGGAGATTTATCAGGACTTGTTGAAGCGACGCGAGAATGCGCGCGTGTCGATGAATCTGGATGCCGCAGGCCGTGGCCTTACCTTCCGCATCCAGGAGCCGGCGGCAAAGCCATTGCGCCCGGCCGGGCTGAGCACGGTCCACTTCGCGGCGGCGGGGCTCGGACTTGGACTCGTGATTCCGCTGGGTCTTCTGTTCCTGGTTGCGCGCTTCGACACCCGACTGCGCTCGGCAGATGAGCTCGAGCGCATCGCTGGCGTACCTGTGCTTGCATCCGTACCCGTGTATGCGACGCGCCGGGAACGTCGCGGCGAGGCCGCGCGCCTGGCTTTTTCGACCCTGCTGCTGGTCGCAACCGCAGCCGCATTTGCGCTCACCTACTGGTATCGACTGACGCGATGACGAATCCGCCTCCCGACAGCGACCAGAATCAGGACGGCAGCGGTTCGCTGGCAACCTCGGCCGACCTTGCCTTCCGCACGAACGCGAGCCGTTCGATAGCGCGCATTGTCGAGCCGCGCACCTTGCCTGCGCGCACGCTCGAAGACCGCCGCATGATTCACCAGGACGGCAGCCGCCGTGTGCAGGCGGACGCGTTCCGCGAAATCCGCACACGTCTACTCGCCCTCGGTGGAGCGGCGAATTTCGTGACGCTGGTCGCCTCGGTCAGTCACGGTTCGGGCGGCAGCTTCGTCGCACGCAATCTCGCCGCGGCGTTCGCGTTCGACGAAGCCAAGACGGCCCTGCTGATCGACTGCGATGTACGCAATCCGACCCAGCATGCCGCGCTCGGCGTCAATCCCGCCAATGGCGGAATGATCGACTATCTCGAGCACCCATCCTTGGGTGTGGAAAAAATTCTCTACCACACCGGTATTCCGCGCCTGCGCTTGATGCCGGCTGGCCGGCAGCGCGAAATGAGCGCCGAGTATTTTTCTTCGTTCCGCATGCGCGCCGTACTCGACTCCTTGCGCAGCCGCTATTCGGACCGCTACCTGTTTCTGGATGGCCCTGCGGTAAACAGTTCGCCGGATACGCGCATTCTCGCGGACCTCGTGGATCTGATCGTTCTCGTCGTGGGCTATGGCCGCGACACGCCGCAGGCAGTGACCAAGGCCATCGCGAATTTCGACCCGGCCAAATTGGCCGGTGTGGTTTTCAACCACGCCCCCTGATGACGGCGTGCGGGCTCTGGTCGCGATGCCATGCGATATGCCATGGCGCGACGAGCGGGCCGAAAGACGGGGGCATGGATGGCAGGATCGTTCTGCGGACACGCAGGCCGCAAGGATCGGGCAATACGACGGCGCGCAGGGTTTGATCGCCGTTTCACCGTAGTCAAGGGGAGTGTTATGGCGTTCCGGTGTTCGCATGCATGGCCCCTGTGTCTGTTCTCGATGGTCTGGTCGAGCGCGCAGTGCGTCCAGATCGAGTACATCGCCGGTATCGGCGTCGAGCACAACGACAACATCAACCTCAGCGAAACCGCTGCCGTCGGCGATACCATCCTGAAACCGACGTTGGCGTTCACGCTCAATCAAAGCGGTTCGACGGTACAAGCCGCCGCAAACGGGATTTTCGAGTATCGGGATTTCCTGCAAAATCACTTTGGCGATGATTTTCTCGGCCAGCTGAACGGCCGGATGAATTGGTCGGCGATCCCCGGGCGGCTTGATATCGGCGTCGAGGACTATCTTGGCGTACAGCCGATCAATCAGCTGGCGCCCGATACGCCGGGCAACCAGCAGCAGACCAACGTGTTCGCCATCGGCCCTACGCTGAATTTCCGCCTCGGCCCGACCATTCGCGGCCAAGCCGAGTTGCGCTACACCAACAGCTATGCGGAAGAGACGGACCAGTTCAATTCCGATCGCGTCAGCGCTGCGTTGCGCGCGATCAAGGACCTCAGCGCGGGAAGTACCCTTTCCGCCAATCTCATCGACGAACGAATCCGCTTCCGCGATTCGGACATCAGTCCAAACTACGGTCGCTACAGCGCATTCGGTCGCTACACGCGAAACGGTTCGCGATTCGATCTGACGACCGATTTCGGTTATTCGTGGATCAACTATTCGGGCAATGGGCTCAGTGCACAGGATCGAAACGACGCCCTCGCGCGCGCCACCCTTGACTGGCACCTCTCCGACCGCAGCACCCTGACCCTCGATGTCGCTCATCAGCTTTCCGACGCCGCATCGCGCCTGCTGACCGGCAGCACGATCGGTGCCGAAACCGGCAATCCAATTCCAGCGCAGATCACCACTGGCGGCGCGACAACGACGTCCGCACCGTATCTGGAGAACCGCGTCGATTTCGGCTACGCCTATCGCGGCCCGCGCGCCTCGTTCACGCTGGCGCCCTATTTCCGCAAGCTCGACTACGGCGCAGCAAGCGATAGCGCCGACCTCGCCAATCCATCGGGCCAGTCCATCAACCAGACGGCACGCGGCGCCTCGATCACGGCATCCTGGCTGCTGCGTCCGCTGCTCGGCATCGGTGTGATCGCCAACGGCGAAAACCTGCGTTACGACGGGCTGTCGCGCGAGGACAAAACCTGGACCGTGCAGGCCTTCATGCGCCAGCAACTGACTCCGCACTGGAGCTGGCGCGCCGACCTCACCCGCTACGAACGCAACAGCAATGCCCCCGGCCAGAGCGCCAACCAGAATATTGTCTCCGTGCAGATCACCTACGGCCGCTGATTGAACTTGCGCAACTCCCGCCGCGCAGCTGTTAGCGCATTCGCAAATCCAGAGATTCCTGATGAAACCCATTCTTGTCACCGGCGGCGCCGGATACATCGGTAGCCACGTCGCCAGGCAGCTCGCTGAGCGCGGCGAGCGCGTGATCGTGCTCGACAATCTCAGCAGCGGCTTTCGCGAAGCGGTGCTGGACGCCGAACTCATCGTCGGTGACGTGGGCGATCGAGCGCTGGTCGATCGCGTTCTTGGCGAACATGCGATCGACACCGTTATGCATTTCGCGGCGCACACCGTCGTGCCGGAATCCGTGCGCGATCCGCTCAAGTACTACGGCAACAATACCTGCGCGACACGCAGCCTGCTCGCCGCGTGCTCGGCCGCCGACGTGCGCCATTTCGTATTTTCCTCGACCGCTGCCGTGTACGGCATGCCTGCGTCCGGCATCGCCGAGGAAGACACGCCGACCCAGCCGATCAATCCCTACGGATGGTCCAAGCTGATGAGCGAGACCATGCTGCGCGACCTGAGTTCGGCGACTGCATTGCGCCACGTGATCCTGCGCTATTTCAACGTTGCCGGCTGCGATCCGGGTGGTCGCATCGGACAATCCACGCCGAATGCGACGCTGCTGATCAAGGTCGCCTGCGAGCACGCCGTCGGCAAGCGGGCGCAGCTCGGTATCTTTGGCACAGACTATGCGACGCCGGATGGCACGGGTATCCGCGACTACATCCATGTCGAGGATCTGGCGCGCGCGCATCTGGGCGCGCTGGATCATCTGCGCAACAACCGCGACTCGCTAACGCTCAACTGTGGCTACGGCCGTGGCTACAGCGTGCGCGAGGTGATCGATTCGGTGGCGCGCGTCAGCGGTGCGAAGCTCGACGTGGTCGAATATCCGCGTCGCGCCGGCGATCCACCGATGCTGATCGCACGCAGCGAACGCCTGCAGCAACTCCTGGGCTGGAAGCCGCAACACGATGATCTGGATTTCATCGTGCGCAGCGCGCTCGCCTGGGAGCGTCGGCTCGCTGCCGCTTGAATTCGCATGCACGCAGCATCGTTGCACCCCTTGAGCGGAGGGCGCCATCCATCATGAAAACGACGCCAGGAAAGAAAGCACCTGTGGGCCAGACGACGACAACGAAACCGCGTGACTGGCGGCGCCGCTCCGCCGCGAACCTGCGTGGGCGTCGGTCCGCGGACTGCTTCGCCGTCGACGCCGATTTCGAGCGTCGCTCAGGAACGCTTGCGCAGCGCGTTGATGATGTAGTGCTGCATGTAGCAGATCGACGCAATCAAGCCGAGCTTCTCGACTTGGCGATAGATATGCCACTGCCAGCGCGCAGCCTTCCATTTGTTCGACGAGACCGAACCATCACGGACCAGGTACCAGGCCAGGGGCTGCTCGGGATCGACGCAGATCGCGCGGCCGGCGCGACGCACGCGTTCGAGCCAGAACACGTAGTCCTCGTGGCCGACGCGCTGGAAATGCGCATCGCCAAGCGCGCGTTCGTAGACGCCGGTCAGGTTGCCGATGCGGTTGCTCTTGAGCATGGCCACATAGTCGACGGTCGCAGGCGGCCGCACGCGCGAGAGCAGGCGCCCGTCTTCGCCAACGCGATCGTAGGCGGTATAGCTCACCTTCGCCGACGTCGCGCGCATGGCAGCCAGTTGTCGCTCAAGCTTTTGCGGATGCCACCAGTCGTCGCTGTCGAGGAAGGCGATGTAGCGACCTCGCGCTGCGTCGAGGGCGAGATTGCGCGCGGCCGCCACGCCGCCGTTCGCGGGCATGCGCAACGCACGAACGCGGGGATCACGCGCGGCATAGTCATCGAGGATCTGCGGCGAGGCATCACGCGATCCGTCATCGACGGCGAGCAACTCGACCGCGGCATGGCTTTGTCCGAGCACCGAATCGATCGATTTGCGCAGCGTCGCGGCCGCGTTGTAGACCGGCATCACGACACTGACGAGCTCATCGGACATGCTTCAAGCGCTCCCTGCACGAACGCGAATGCGTGCGTGGTTCGTGGCCATTGTCCGCGATTTCACGGCAATGCGCGCAACGCTGCAGTATCGAATTTTGCGGCGGTGATGATCCCGTGAGCGAATCTGACAGCACGCTCGCCGGGCTCGGCGTCATCTATTTCGGCAACGATTGGCGCTCCGAGAATCGCACCAGCAGTCATCATATCGCCGCGCGTCTCGCTGCAAGGATGCCCGTGCTCTACGTCGCAAGCCCCGGCATGCGCGCACCACAGGCAAGTGGTCGCGACCTGGGTCGCCTTTGGAAAAAACTGTGCGCCTCCGCCAGGCGCCCGGAGCAGATCGGCGAAAACCTCTGGTTGTGCACCGTGCCGCAGATTCCGTTTCGTCGTATACCTGGCATCGACGCGATCAACCGCTGGTTCGGTTTCTGGTCGGTACGCCGCGCCGTACGCATCGTCGGCTTCAAACGCTGGCTGAGCTGGTTCGTCGTACCCCATCCGGGCTTGATGGCCGGCCGCCTGGGCGAGGATTTGTGCGTGTACTACTGCATCGACGACTACGCCGCACATCCCGGTGTCGACGCGACGCTGATCGCCGCGCGCGATGCAGACCTCACTCGCGAAGCCGATCTCGTCTTCGTCGCGCCGCCTTCCCTCGTCGAGGCCAAGCGCGCGCTCAATCCGCATACGCTTTTTTCGCCGCACGGCGTCGACGTCGCCTTGTTCCGACAAGCAGCAGATCCGGCCACCGAAGTCCCTGCAGGCGCGCGCGATCTTGCGCGGCCGGTGATCGGCTACTTCGGCTCCCTGCATGAGTGGATCGATTTCGAGCTGATCGAATGGCTGGCGCGCGAGCGTCCGAACTGGACCTTCCTGCTGGTCGGACACGCCGCCGTGGATGTTTCGCGACTCGCTGCGCTGCCCAACGTGCGCCTCGTCGGCGCGCAGCCATATGCCACACTGCCGCAATGGGCGAAGGCGTTCGACGCTGCAATCATTCCGTATCGACGCAACCGCCAGACCGAGAATGCCAATCCGCTGAAGCTGCGCGAATATCTGGCGACGGGCAAGCCGATCGTCAGCGTGCGCAATCCCGAGGTCGAAAAATTCGCGCGCTGGGTGCGCCTCGCCGACAATCGCAACGGCTTTCTGCAGGCGCTCGAGGACGAGCTGCGCGGCGACAGTCCGGCCGCGAGTGCCGAGCGCATCGCCGCTGTCGCCGATCAGACCTGGGATCGGCGCGTTGCTGAAATCATCCATGAAACGACGGCGGCGCTGGTACAGCGTCGGCGTCGCTGACCCTTCAATTGTCCGAGGTAGTTTCCAGGCAAGCACTCAAGAATGACCGGCTGCGTATCGCCATCGTCGGCGCCGGCTATGTCGCCAGTCACCATCTGGCCGCATTGCAACGGCTCGATTTCGTCGACATCGTCGGCATCTGCGATCTCGACAACGCAGCCGCGCACGCACTCGCGAACAAGTTCTCGATACCGGTCGTCGCTGCCAGCCTTGCCGATCTCGCCGCGCAGT
>JBDSNK010000092.1:0-3674 GCA_039915385.1 Dokdonella sp. | reverse complement strand
CCGTGGGCACGCCGACGCACCAGGTGGCCTGCGCGGCGGGATCATTGTTCAAGAACGCATCCGTGCTCTGCAGGCGAACAAGATGAACGATGCTGCCGGATGCGACTGCCGAGTCCATTGACCCGTTTAAATCGATACCTTGGGCAGTGAGCGCAGCGAGAATCTGACCAAAATTATTCTCAATGAAGCCATCGCCATCGACGTCTATGGCGTAGCTTGTCGATTGCGAATTCGATGTCGGGAGAAGCACATCGTTCACCAGATAGGTGCGCGCATAGTTCGCGGCGTGGACTGTCGTCGCGGTGAAAGCGGCTACAAGACACAGGCTTCCGCTAATGCATAGGGCACGGCGTGACATGGCGGCTCCAGAAGGCAGGAGGGACGTGGGATGGCGTGCAGCATAGTACGGCGGAAAGGGGGCCAGGGTCGAACAGGAACCAAGAACGGAACCAGGAAACGGGGTCAGGTTCACTTCTTACAACTAGTAGGTGAACCTGACCCCGTTCTTCCAGTCGCCTACCAACTCATCCAGCATCGTTTTCGACAACGCCATCTCTGTGCTCCTCGCGGCCTAGCCGCAGTTTCTCAGGGAGCAGATACACAGTTCAAATTGCAGACTCGAGCAAGGCCGCGTTTAACTACCTTATCTCTTGCCGATTTGCGAAAGTGGAAATCGAGAGCCGGCGTGGGCGATCGATAACTACCAGATCGCACGATCGTGACGGAACGCTTGCTTCGCGGCATGCCTGGAAGATAAACCTGCCGCCTATTCCCAATCGAAGCTGTCGTCGAAGATGATATCGGCCTCGGCGGCGTACAAAGCCGCGTCACCGATCACCGAGAAGACGCCGCACGTGTCGAGGGGCGCATTGGGCTGCGCGGCGACGATGAGCCGGTAGTATCCAGGAGGCAGGCCATCCAGCGAAATGGGGCTAACTGAGTCGCCGCTGGCCACGCAGGTTGCGTCCTCGCAACTTTCCGCGCCACGGGAGAGATACATGACCGGGGAAAACGGCTGGGTGCCGGAGATCAGGATATGGCCCGAGGGATTGTGCAGCAATAACTGCAGGACGTAGTTGGGTCCCGGGTTATCCACCATCCCGCCACACAGGTTTCCCAACTGCTCGCCGCCACAGGTGCTGCCCGTCACAGGTTCGGGCATCGAGGGAAACATGCCTGGTGCGTTACAGGTTTGCGCGATCGTTGGCGCGCTGGCGCAGAGTATCGTCAGCAGCGTGCCTGCGATGGCAGCATGACGAAGAGCGTAGAGAGCAATGCCTGTGTTTCGAAGAGTCGTGTTCATGGCGTCGTCCTTTGGGTGGGCTTGTCGATTGTTGGAGGTGCTGTCGGTAGCGAAGGCCGTGGCGTAAATGTGTTTCGTCGCCGAAGCGCTCCGGGTTCCGCCGTTTGTCTCTTCCATCCCGCTGTCGAAAATGAAATCGCCATCGCCATCGGCGGCTGAATCCGACGCGTCCGTGTGCGGGGCACCGAGCGAGCCCGCTTTAGCGTATTGAGCCCGCGCGAAAGCGAGCTTGAGGCACGGCAAAAAATACGGTGCTGCGTGGCCAGCACGTTGACCAGGGGGGGGCGATGGATTTCAAGGCGATTTCTCCCCTGCAAACGTGGGAAGACCCATCGACGCACGATGCCGTCTCGATGTCTTCGTGGTCTTCATAGCGAATCTCCTCATCGAAGGCCGGCAGGTCGAGCGGCTTCGTTTGTCTAGAAACGTTGGAACGTGCCTTGGACTGCCACAGCGCCGCAAAGCGCCTGCGGATCGGACGCTGCGGCCTTGTTCGTGTCGCCTGCCAATTTCGCCAGCACGATTTCGTCGGTAGTCGAGCATGCGCGTGCGCCTGACAAAGTCCTGGAATGCCTGCGTCTGCCCGCAATGGCAGGCCGGCGGTCCTTTCGTCGTCAAAATCGGCAAAATCGGGGTCAGAGTCGACTTTCCCCTGACCCTTTACGCCAAAGGCCTGACCACGCGCGATATCGAATCGGCGCTGGTGGACCTGTATGGCGTGACGATCTCGCACAGCCTGGTTGCCCAGATCACCGATGCGGTGCTGGATGAAGCACGCGCCTGGCAAACCCGTCCCTTGGAATCGATCTACCCGATCGTCTGGCTGGACGGCATCGTGATCAAGGTGCAGCAGAACAAGCAGGTCATCAACAAGTCCGCCCATATCGTGCTGGGCGTGAACCTGCGCGGCGAGAAAGAGGTGCTGGGCCTTTGGCTGGCCGAGAATGAAGGCGCCAAGCACTGGTTGTCGGTACTGACAGAGCTACGTCAGCGTGGCGTCGCCGACATCTTCATCGCCAGCATGGATGGGCTCAAAGGATTGCCCGAGGCGGTCAATGCGGTGTTCCCTCAGACATTGACCCAGCTGTGCATCGTGCACTTGGTCAGAGCCAGCTTGCGCTATGTCAGCAGCAAGGACGCCAAGAACGTTGTGGCGGCCCTCAAGCGCATCTATCAATCCGCCACAGCCGAGGAAGCCGAGCGAGAACTTGACGCGTTCGAAACCGCCTGGGGCGAGAAGTACAAAGCCGTCGTGCGAATGTGGCGCACCCACTGGGGCAACATCATTCCGTTCTTCCAGTTCTTGCCTGAGATCCGCAAAGTGATCTACACGACCAATGCGATCGAGTCACTGAACATGGTCATGCGCAAGTACACGCGCAACCGGCGTATTTTTCCGAACGACGATGCCGCGCTCAAAGCACTATTCTTGGCCATCCGCGAGGCCTCGAAGAACTGGAAATCGATTCATCATTGGAAGCCCGCACTGCAAAGCTTCCAGCTGATGTGCGGCGAGACGCGCGCGCCGTTGGCTGCGCTTTGACTATTGGCAGTTACACAGTTCATTTGACAGACCCGATCCGGCCGATTACCCGTGGTCGAGTTTCGCGGCGAATGGGTTGGGTCAGCATGATCCGCTTGTCCGCCATCATCCCGTCTATCGCGCGCTCGCGGCGACGACGGACCAGCGATGCGACGCCTATCGCGTGCTGATTCGTGAAGCCCTGAATGACGAGGACATCGTCAGCATCCGCGCGCATCTCCAGCGTCAGCATGCGTACGGAAGCGGGCAGTTTCGGGCCGCGATCCAAGCGCAGCCAGGTCGTCGTGCAGGACCGGGGAAGATCGGCAGGCCATCTAAACCGCGGAGCTTTGAGGAAAGTGCACTCTGACCCCTGTTTCGTGTTGCGTGGCGCCCCGGATCGGCATGCGGGCAGTCCACGCCCTGCGAACAAGGCCGAGTTGAATGGCCGAAAACGGCACCGTTTCCGGTTTGGCATAGCGATGAGGCCCCTGCGGGGGGGCCACGAATGGACCCGACGATGAACTCAATCTTCAAAATGCCCGGCTTGCGAGCGATGCTTCGCGGGTTGGCCTATGGATGGATGCTTGCCAGCGCCAGCGCACAGGCGGTGGACGGCAACTTCGACCTGAGCTGGGGCAATGCCGGGCGCTTGCAGATCAATGTGACCGACGGCAACGACGTCGGCCGGCTGCTCTTTATCCAGCCCGACGGAAAGATGTTGATGGCGGGCACATGCAGCGGCAATAGCGGACCGTCGATGTGCGTCATACGGCTGCTCGGCAACGGCAGCTACGACACCAGTTTCGGACCCGCGAGCCATCCCGGGCTGATCAACTTTCGCGAAAC
>JBDSNK010000153.1:0-3324 GCA_039915385.1 Dokdonella sp. | reverse complement strand
GGGCGCAGGATCAGGTCGCGCAGGTCTCCCGTCGGCTGGCGATCGAGGAAGCCGTTGTCGAGCATCCAGTAGTCGTTGTACATCTTCGACAGGTATTTGTTGCCGGTATCGCAGACGAACACGACGACGCGTTTCGGCGTTGTCTGTTCGCGACAGTACTTGAGTGCCGCGGCGAGCAGGGTTCCGGTCGATGAGCCGCCGAAAACGCCTTCTTTTGCCAGCAATTCGCGTGCAGTCAGGAAGCTTTCCTTGTCGCTGATGGCATACGCTTTCTTCACGCGCGAGAAGTCGCTGATGCTCGGCAGGAAATCCTCGCCAATGCCTTCGACCATCCAGCTGGCAGACTTCGTCGAGAGTGTGCCTTCATTGATGTACTGCGCGAGAATCGAGCCGACCGGATCGGCAAGGATGAATTCGGTCGCTGGCGATACGCGAGCGAAGTAGCGCGAAAGCCCGGTCATGGTGCCGGATGATCCGCAACCGAACACGATCGCATCTACCTTGCCATCGAGCTGCTCGAAGATTTCCGGGCCGGTGGTCTGCTCATGCGCGAGCGGGTTGTCCGGATTGCCAAACTGGTTGATGAAATACGCACCGGGCGTCTCGCGGGCGATGCGCTCGGCCAGGTCCTGGTAGTACTCGGGATGACCCTTGGCGACATCGGAGCGAGTCAAAACCACCTCCGCGCCCATCGCCTTGAGGTTGAAGATCTTCTCGCGGCTCATCTTGTCGGGCACGACCAGGATGAGGCGATAACCTTTCTGCTGCGCGACCAGGGCCAGACCAAGCCCGGTGTTGCCGGCCGTACCTTCGACCAGGGTTGCGCCGGGCTTGAGCGTGCCTGCCTTCTCCGCGCCCTCGATCATCGACAGTCCGATGCGGTCCTTGATCGAGCCGCCGGGGTTTGCGCTCTCAAGCTTCAGGAACAGGTCGCAGACACCGACATCGAGGCGCTGCGCCTTGACCATCGGCGTGCGGCCGATCAGCTCGAGGACGCTGTGGTTGATCGTCATGCAGGCTCCGCTCGTGGAGGCGTCGACGGCCCTGAGGCCGGGTCAGACGCAATCGGGACCATCTCCTTGTGGAGATGTCTGCGAATGATAACCGAGCGGCAAAGCCGTCGTCGCGACTGTGCGGGCAAACCGCATGCGCGGGTGAATCGGCAAAAACCTGTATGAGGCAGCTCTCGAGCACGAGAACTACCGTGGGCTTACTTCCAAACGGCAGGACTCAGCCTGCCGTTTGCAATTCAGATACGCCGATGGCGTATCTGAATCAGTGCGAAGCCGGGTGCGTACTGGCCCACATGTGGGTGAGCTTGTCCTTGGTATAGAGCTTTTCGAACTTCATTGTGCGCAAGGTGATTTCGTCTATCGGCAATACGCCGAGTTCGGCGTCGCGCACCTTGTTATCGAGTTCCTTGTGGCGACGGTAGAGGCTGCGGAATTCGGCATCCCTCTGCATCAACGCTTCGACTTCTGCCTGATTCTGTTCAAACATCGGCTGACCTCCTCTATTGCAATGACCGCGAACGCAGTGACGCGGCTTTGCAGCTGCGCCACTGCTTTGCGGGACGAGTTACAACGAGATGACGCGATTGGCTCGCTGAAAGAGCCGGCTGGACCACTATGGGGAACGCAGCAGCGGCGAAGATGCGCGTGGACGGCGATGCGGAGGCCACTGCCAGGAAACATCCGCACGAGCGACCCAGCCCCCGGAGAACCGGGGCAATGCTGTGCTCTGTCGCGATCACTGCTGTCATGGGCTAGACTTTTTGGCCCAAGCGGGGTTCGAAGAATGCCGGACCACTTGGGAGATAGACGCTACTCCTAGACTTCCGACTTCGCAACACGAAATGCGCAATTTTTTGCGGCCGCTCGCGTTGTAGGATTTGTGCAAGTTTATTGTTTAGAAACAATAAATTGGACCTAGGAGCCGTGCGCGCCGGGCTGGCCTGTGGCGCTCGCTACTGGAGCGCCGCTGACGGGGCTTGCGAGGCCGTCGAGACAAGCGAGCAAGCCGAAGTCAACCGGCCGCAACAGCTCCATTCGGCCGCCGCGACGAACCTGTGCCGGTCGCTGAGACGACGTGTCGCGAGCGGGGCGCATCGCTCGCGCGCCGATGCGCGACGGCGCAACCAGCGATTACTATTTCTTCGGCAACGGTGTTTTCTTTTTCGGCTTCGTATCCTGCTTTGCCTTGCCGGAATCGTCGCTCACCGCAGCTGTGAGCTCGGCTTCTTTCTTCGCCAGAGCGGTCGCCTTTGCCTGCGCGTCAGCCATCCGTTTCGCCTGGTCTGCTTCGGCGCGCGCTGCTTCAGCTTCGTGCGTCGCCTGTTCGCCTTCGGCACGCGCCGCGTCCGCATCCTGGCGTGCACGCTCGGCTTCCTCCGCGCGGATCTGCGATTGCAGGCGCTGGCGTTCCACTTCGGCGCGCGCTTGTGCGGCGTCGCGACGCGCTTGTGCGAGTTGCAGACGGTCGTTCTCGCGCTGCAGGCTCTCGCGTTGTTCCTCGAACGATTCTGCCTGCGCGCTGGTGCGCGCGATCTCGATGCGGCGCTCGGCCACGTACGTGCGCTCCTCGCGCTCGCTGCGCTTGGCGTCCTTGAGAGCCGCCAGCGCGGCGCGTGCACGTTCGAACTGCACCGGCGCATGCTGACCGAGGGCAGGATCCGCCGCCAACCCGTCCAATTGATCGGCCAACCGCTGATAGTTCTCGTCACGCGCGGATGCGTGGGTCACACCCAACAGGCAAGAGAGGGCGAATAACGCCGCAAACAGACGCAGGTTCAAATCCGGTCGACTCATCGCTGTGTCTCCGGCATTGCGTGATCGCTCAGGTCGCGATCGAGGTTGGCATTGTCCTGCCGGAGCTGGTCGACTGCCGCGTGCGCCCGCGCCAGCCGCGCCTTGGCGGTGGCCAGATCGCTGTCGGCCGCGGACTCGCGCGCGGATTGAGCCGCATCGTCGTAGTCCTGTCGGCCCTCCGCCGCTCTCGCCTGGTCGAAATGCTGCTGCGCGGCACGGTAGTCGACCGGCGCAAACGTCGCCGCATCAGCTGTTTTCGCGGTGGCGAGCGCCCGTGTGGCGGCATCTAGTTCATCGACCGGGGGACGCGTCGGTGCACAGGCCTGCAGCAGCACGATGGCGGCACCCGCGACCAGCGCATGGAATATCTTGTGACTTACTGTCATAACTTTCGCGTTCATTCGTGTGAAAATCGGGAACCGCTGTATTGTGTGAACGTAGCGACCGATTTGGCAATGACGGCTGCACGTCGCCACCTGCTCGCGCGTATCCTCTCAACCGCATGCCAAGCGAGAAA
>JBDSNK010000034.1:0-4847 GCA_039915385.1 Dokdonella sp. | reverse complement strand
CGCCGATCGAGAACATGTCGTTGATCTTGAACGAGGTCGAGAACGTGAGGTCGAGCGACTGAAGCTTGGACTCGACGCCCTCGTAGCGGACGACCGAACGATCGTCGTAGCTGGTCTCGAAACCGAACGGTGCGCCGATGGAAACGCCCATCGCCCACTGATCGTTCACCTTGTGGGTGAGATACAGGGCAGGCACCGGCTTGGTCACGCCTCCGTTGCCACCATCGCCACCGCTCAGAGGGCGACCCAGGAAATCTGTGCCGCTGCCGTGGAACCTCGTTTCGAAGTTGATGACGTTCAAGTCGGCCTGCGCGCAATTGGCATTGCCGAGGTCGCCGAGGGCGGCGGAGTTGTTGACGACGACCGAGCAATCCCCCGGCGCTGCCGCCGAACCGGCAAACGAACGGCCCAGTCCCTCCACGCTGTTTTCCTTCAGCTGGAAACCGCTGGCCTGCGCATTCTGGCCTGCCAATGCGGCGGCTAGCGCCAGCGGCAGTGCAGCGAGCGAAGGGGCGAGCCAGGATTGACGGTTTTTACTCTGCATACAACGCTCCTTCTTGCAAACGGTTTCTTCGCGGGTTTGTAACAAATTGGTTGCGATCTTAGCCCCAAGTTCGACGATCTGACCATCGTGCGCCGCGGCAAAGGGCGCCAGCCCTCGATTTGGACCGAAGCAGGCCGGGGTGCAACCCTACCACTGCGTATGGTTGGAGGCTTGCTCCGGCTAACCGGCGACTAACATTTTCAGCCCATAATGACCGATGCGCCTTCCTCCTATCCTCGTTGCCGTCTTACTGCTGCTGGCCAACACTGTGACCCACGCCGCCAGCACGGTGCGCCTGCCGGCGGCGCTGTGCCCGGCATCGGATGCAATCTTCTGGAACGGATTCGACGCTATCGGTGTTCCAAGCCAGCCATCCAATGGCAGCGGCGGCATCTACCCCGGCGACGTAACGCGCACGGTGGCCGTGCCCGGCGTAGGCAATCGCAACTATTACTTGCATCTGCCGCCCGCCTACACACCAACGCAGGCGTGGCCACTCGTACTCGCGTTGCATGGTGCGGGCGGTGCCGGTACCGCCCCGGCCGCGGCGCAACAGGCACGCACAGATTGGTCCGGGATCGCCGACAGCGCCGGTTTCATCATCATTGCATCGGAGGCGACCGGCGGCAGCGGCGGCTGGATTCCAGATACCGATATCCCCGCTATGTTGGCCGAGATCGACGATACGGCAGCGGCCTACAACGTTGAACGTTCGCGCATTGTCGCGTGGGGTTTCTCTGCCGGCGGACATGTGGCGCACGGACTGGCGCTCACCCATACCAGCCTTTTTGCTTCGTACGGCGTCAGTGCCGGCGTGCTGCGCGCATTCACTTGCAGCGTTCCAGGGGATCCAGGCTCGCCGGCTTGCGCAACCTTCCTGCCCAGCGTATCGCCAAAAATTCCGGTCGACATTCATGTCGGCACAAGTGACAGCCTGTATCCGGAGGCCCAGGCCGACGTAACGCGTTTCACGAGCGCTGGCTGGGTACAGGAACGCACGCTTTTCTTCAGGCCGGTTGCGGGTGGACATGCCTACACGCCGGCACACCTGAACCAGATCTGGAACAATCTTTGCCCTTTCGCACTCGGCCCGTAGGCGCGATCACACCGCTGCCGCGCGCTCCTTGTCGGCGAGCTGCTGAACGGCGGCGCGCGCGAGTTCATTCATACCCTCGCCGCCTGCGTTCAGATGCGTGTAGATCTGACGGCGCATGCGTGGTTCCCAATAGCGCCTGATGTGGTTCGCAATACCCGCAATCGCAACCGCACGATCGGACTCCGACGCGAAGAAATTGCCGATGTCGTTCACCATGCGGACCAGTGATTCGATGCTCATGCGGCATTCTCCGCATGCACGCCAGCATCGGGTAGACGCTGTGCGTAGACGACATGACTTTCATCGCGCGCAAATCCGATCAAGGTGACGCCTGTCGACTCCGCCAGCTGGATCGCGAGCGCGGTCGGCGCCGAAATCGCTGCCAGCGTGGGGATACCGACTGTCGCGGCTTTCTGCACCATCTCGTAACTGGCGCGGCTGGTGATGATGAGAAATCCCTGACACACTTCTTCGTCGGCGCGCCCCATCGCTCCAATCAGCTTGTCGAGTGCGTTGTGGCGACCCACGTCTTCGCGCAACAGGCGCAGCGTCCCGTCCGCATGCGCCCAAGCCGCTGCATGCGTGGCGCCGGTCGCCGCATTCAACGGCTGGCGCTCGTGCAATTGCGCGAGTGCGCGATGCAAGGTAGCGGCGTCGATTTCAACTCCGGCGGCAACGCGCGCGGGTTGGCGCACCGCATCCTCCAGTGCCTGCGTCCCGCAGAGTCCACAGCTGGTGCGTCCGGTCAGGTTGCGCTGACGCGCTTCCAGCGCATCGGCGCGTGCAGCTGGGATGCGCAGACGCAGCTCGATGCCTTCGAGGAGGTTTCCAATTTCTATCGATCCAAGTTCGTTCGCGTTTTCGATCACGCCCTCGCTCAAGGAAAAGCCAAGCGCAAAGTCGTCCAGATCGCGCGGCGTCGCCATCATCACGACGTGCGGATAGTCGTTGTAGAGCAAGGCGACCGGCACTTCTTCGGCGATGCAATCCTGGTGGGTCTCGCTGCGTCCATTGCGCCAACGCCGTACCTCGCGCCGCACGTAACCCGTCGATGCGATCGCCGAATCAGCCATTCGAGGGCGCATGCCGGGCCTCCCGCAGCAGTTCGTCCTGCTGATCGCTGAAGGCATGGAAGCGCTTCTGCCATTCGGACGGCTGACTGACACGCGTGACTTCGACCGCGGTCACCTTGTACTCGGGGCAATTGGTCGCCCAATCGGAGTTGTCGGTCGTGATCACGTTTGCGCCCGAGCCCGGAAAATGGAACGTCGTGTAGACGACTCCCGGCTGCATGCGTTCGCTGAGCAGCGCGCGCAATACGGTTTCTCCGGCGCGACTGGCAATTCCGACCCAGTCATCATCGGTGATGCCGCGTGTCTCCGCATCTTGTGGATGCAGTTCGAGGCGATCTTCGCTGTGCCAGACAACGTTGTCGGTGCGCCGTGTCTGCGCACCGACGTTGTACTGGCTCAAGGTGCGCCCGGTGGTCAGGATCAGCGGATATTTCGCATTGACCTTCTCCGTGGTGGGCACGTACTCGGTGAGCAGGAACTTGCCCTTGCCGCGCACGAATTCGCCCACGTGCATCGTCGGCGTGCCCACGGGATGCTCGGCGTTGCACGGCCACTGGATGCTGCCCAATTCATCAATGCGGTCGAAGCTGATGCCGGTGAAGGTCGGCGTCAGCCGCGCGATCTCGTCCATGATTTCGGATGCATGCGTGTACTGCATCGGATAACCGATTGCGTTCGACAACAGCTGGGTGATCTCCCAGTCCGCGTAGCCCTGCCCGCCGTCGGAATTCTTCGGCTCCATCACCTTGCGCACGCGCGAGACGCGCCGCTCGGCGTTGGTGAAGGTGCCGTCCTTTTCGAGGAAGGTCGAGCCGGGCAGGAACACGTGCGCGAATTTCGCGGTCTCGTTGAGGAAGAGGTCCTGCACGACAATGCATTCCATCGCACTCAACGCCGCCGTGACGTGCTGCGTGTTCGGATCGGACTGCGCAATGTCCTCACCCTCGATGTACAGCGCCATGAAATCGCCGTCGAGCGCCGCCTCGAACATGTTCGGGATGCGCAGGCCGGGTTCCGATTGCAGCGAGACGCCCCAGGCCTGCTCAAAGCTGCCGCGCACCGCGTCTTCCGACACGTGTCGGTAACCGGGAAACTCGTGCGGAAACGAACCCATGTCGCAGGAGCCTTGCACGTTGTTCTGTCCGCGCAGCGGATTCACGCCAACGCCTTCGCGGCCAATGTTGGCGGTCGCCATCGCGAGATTCGCAATCGCCATCACTGCGGTCGAGCCCTGCGAATGCTCGGTCACGCCGAGGCCATAATAGATCGCCGCATTGCCACCGGTTGCGTACAAGCGCGCTGCGGCACGCACGTCGGCAGCCGGCACGCCGGTCACCTCCTCCATCGCTTCCGGCGAATTCCGTGTCGCTGCCACGAAGGCACGCCAACGCGCGAATGCTTCGGGCTCACAGCGTTCGAGTACGAAATCCTCGGCGACGAGGCTTTCGCTGACGATGACGTGGGCGAGCGAATTGAGCAGCGCAACGTTCGTGCCGGGCTTGAGCTTGAGGTGGAAGTCGGCCTGGATATGCGGTGTGCGCACGAGGTCGATACGCCGCGGATCAGCGACGATCAACCTGGCTCCCTCGCGCAACCGGCGCTTCATCTGCGACGCAAACACCGGATGGCCATCCGTGGGGTTTGCGCCGATGACGAAAATCACGTCGGCCTTCATCACCGAATCGAAATTCTGCGTACCCGCCGATTCGCCGAGCGTGTTCTTGAGCCCGTAGCCGGTCGGCGAATGGCATACGCGGGCGCAGGTGTCGACGTTGTTGTTGCCGAATCCCGCGCGTACGAGCTTCTGCACGAGATACGTTTCCTCGTTCGTGCAACGCGAGGAGGTGATGCCGCCAATCGAATCGCGGCCGTATTTCTTCTGTACGCGCTTGAACTCCGAGGCGGCGTAACCGATTGCTTCCTCCCACGACACTTCGCGCCAGGGGTCGGAGATCTTCGCGCGCACCATGGGTTTCAGAATGCGATCCGGATGCGTGACGTAACCGGTTGCGAAACGACCCTTGACGCAGGAATGACCGTGGTTTGCATGGCCATCCTTGTTCGGCACCATGCGCACCAGTTGCTCGCCTTTCATCTCTGCGCGGAACGAACAACCCACGCCGCAGTAGGCGCA
>JBDSNK010000354.1:0-8749 GCA_039915385.1 Dokdonella sp. | reverse complement strand
GAGGGTGTAATCGCTGACGCATCATCCCGTCGCGCCTTGCGCGCGTCGGGTTGGCGGCGACTTGGTCTTCTGTCCCCAGATGGAATCAACGCTTTTTGACCGACTGTTTGGTTGACCGGTGCCTGGCGATCACCAGCACTGCAAATGCGGTCATTGCGCCAAAACAGCGCGCTGCTCTCGCTTCCGGCACGACAGACACTCGATCGCGATGTCGCTTTCGATATGCGGCCTGGAAACGCAACGTCGATATCACGCATCAGCTGCCGAATGCTGGGTACCGGACAGACCGGGCGGCGGATGCGCCACGTCAGATTTGATGGCGGCCCAGATCACCCAGATCAGCCCCACTTGCACCGGCAGCCTCAGCCACAGCGCCCACATCGGCACGTCGAACAGCTGCGGCTGCTGCAGCATGTAGACATGGCAGGGTGTCACCGCAAGGGTCAGCAGCATCAGGCCGATGCCGGCGACGCGGCGTGTGCGGTGCCAGAGCAGTCCGACGGCGCCGAGCAGCTCCAACACACCGCTCACCAGCACCGCGGCGCGCGGCCATGGAATGTATGGCGGCACGATGCGCATTTCGACATCGGTCCACGCGAAGTGCGCGATGCCGCCGACGAAGAACCACACGAAGACGAGGCACAGCCCGACGATTCGCCAGCGGCTCAGTGCCTCCCAGCCGATGAAGTCCTGCAGGTCGGTACGTCGATGTGGATGGCTGGGCATCGGTTCTTCCCGGACGCAGGGCGATGGCGGAGTGAGGCGGGACGCGTGACGGAATACGCTCGGGTTTTGTCGATTTTTTTGTCCTCGAGCGATGCACGCCGGCCGCAGCGATCTTGCTCAGGCGTCAGCCGAGCCTGTCCATGCGCCAGTGTGCTCGAGGCCCCGGCCGGGTGCGCTCTTGCGTCGATCGTCGTGCATGTCAGCAGAGGCAGCGCGGCGGCGCAGACACGTCAGTGCGCCAGCTCTTGCGCACGTCCTGCGAACGCGGCATCCGTGTCAACAAGCCGCCAGGAGATTGTTTCGTTGGCACGGAATGGCACGACGGCATCCGGCCCGTGACCGATGTGCCCGGGGACCGTCCAGGCGGATCGCTCCAGCGTGACGGTGTCGCGATTGCGCGGCAGGCGATAGAAGTCTGGGCCGTGGGCGCTGGCAAAGGCATCGAGGCGGTCGAGCGCGCCGGCCTGCTCGAAGGCCTCGGCATACAGCTCGATCGCTGCGTGCGCGGTGTACAGGCCGGCGCAGCCGCAGGCCGACTCCTTGGCGTGCTGCGGGTGTGGGGCGCTGTCAGTACCAAGGAAAAACTTCGGGTTGCCGCCGGTGGCCGCCGTCAACAGGGCCTGGCGGTGCGTTTCTCGCTTGAGGACTGGCAGGCAGTAATGGTGCGGCCGTAAACCGCCTACGAACATCGCGTTGCGGTTGAGTAGCAGGTGGTGCGCGGTGATGGTCGCCGCGACCGTATTCGGTGCCTCGCTGACGAATTGGGCGCCGGCGCGCGTGGTGATGTGCTCAAGCACGATACGCAGGCCGGGAAACGAGCGCACCATTGGCGACAGATGACGCTCGATAAACACCGCCTCGCGGTCGAAGACATCGACCGTAGCGTCGGTGACCTCGCCGTGGATCAGCAAGGGCAAATCGTGCTTTTCCATCGCCGCGAGTACTGCAGAGAGGCCCTTCAGGTCGGTCACTCCGTTTTCGGAATGCGTTGTCGCGCCAGCCGGGTAATACTTGAGCGCATGCACGAACCCGCTCGCCTTAGCCCGAGCGATTTCCTGAGGCGAAGTAGAATCGGTGAGATACAGCGTCATCAACGGCTCGAAGTGCATGCCTAAGGGGACGGCCGACTGGATCCGCTCGCGGTAGGCATTCGCTTGCTCGACAGTCGTTACCGGCGGCTGCAGATTCGGCATGACGACTGCGCGCGCAAATCGGCGTGCAGTATCGGGGAGCACCGAAGCCAGCATCTTTCCATCGCGCAGGTGCAGATGCCAGTCGTCGGGGCGGGTCAGGACGAGCTGATTGGCAGTGCGCGCTGATGCGTGTGGGGTGTCTCGGTTCATTCGTCGTTCCCGGACAATTCCGCCTCTCCGACAGGCTGGCGGCAAATAGTTCTGTATCAGCGGATTATGAGAGGTCAGAGCGACGCCGATTTGAGCCAGCTCTGGATAACCGTTCATCCAGCGGGGGGAGTTCCGCAGGTCTATTGTATTTTACATAATAGACATTGCGCACGATTTGATGATCACGCATCCATTCTGCCCAGCGTTCGATCCTTGGTTTTTGGAGATCGCTGTTGTCAACCGAGGATAAGCCAAGTCACCCTCAATCAGTGTTCGCGGTAACGGTGAGGCTACCGAACACCTCATGCGAGGTTCGACGCTTCTTCAACCGCGGCGCACTTCGGAATTGAATCCGCCGACGTAAATTGCCAAATGGCAATCAACGTGCGCGCCAACTCCGTCGCCGTTTCATCCTCGCCATCTTCAAATAGCTCAAGCGGCAGGTCGTATGCGACAGGCTCGAGCGCACGTAGTGCGTTCGTCGAATTCATGCGGCGCTCCTGCGAATTCATCCGCTATCCTCGGCGGATACCCTCTCATTCAGCCTACGACCCTCTGAACCTGTGCGAACGCCCCTTGCTTCGTTGGCAATTCATTCTTCGCAAGGGGGCCGCATCGACTGCGCAGATCGACCATGCAATGGGATACGCCACCAGCTCGGCTGCAGAGCACCCATCTTTTCCGCTCTCTTGATGAACTCACGCTTGCATTGCATCGCGCTGCGTCTTGAATCGCTGAAGCGCTGCTTTCAATGCCTCAGTTCTATTTCTCAGCAGTTGCAGCTTTTGCCGGGCACGCATGACGCGGTCGATCAGTTCAGCGCGTTCCCGCAATTCCTCCCGACTCATCGGGTCGGTCAAAGGCTTCAAATCATTGCATGCTTTGCGAGCGCGCTGTTCGATGGCGGCCGCAATGAGTGGCTCCTTGACGGATTTCTTTGCAGGCATGTCGATCTCCGGTTGAATGAGCGGCGCTTCAAGCGATCGCCTCGAATGGGGATTTCACTTAGCGTTGTTGTCACGCCTTGTTGCCATGCGGCGGCGACGAGAGTGCCGTGTGATTCCTGAACGCTCACCGGTGAACATTCACCTGAATGTAGAAATGAGGTGTGCTCAAGCCATTCTGGCTGCTCCTTTCCTCCGCGTTCATGCCACACAACAGATACTCACCAGAATACGCAGGCTCAGCGATCACTGCCGCCGACTGCCGTCAATCCTGTTCAGGCTCGTCCTCGCCCCTCGGGTCGAGCAACGCGCTCTGCTCAAGCCCTTCCCCGGCTGTCCGTTCTTCGTTGGCCTGGGTTTCGTCCCCAAACTCGTTGTCCGGTGTTTTCGCAATGCTATTCAGAAGGTCACCAGGGAGATCGGTGAGATCGTCTGCGTCCACTGGATTGTCGCTTCGCCCTGACTTGATCATGGTGCAGCTCCTGACGGAAAATCTGGAAGGACGACCGATCACCTTTGCCCAGGCGACTTCGTCAGGATCATCTTGGCGCCATCATGCTGAACCTTGGTCGTCGACGAATTCGAATACCGCAGAGAGGTTGGACGCCTGTCCGCTCAGCGGGCATTCCATCGGCCTGGCGTAAACCGAAACCTCTCACCGGAGGACCTCAATGGATATCAATCAACGCAAGTGCAAGCACGCCGCATGCAAATGCATTGTCAGCGGCGAGGCCATATTTTGCTCGCCTCATTGCGAAAGGCGAGCTGACAAGGGCGACGCGGCTTGTGAGTGCGGCCATAGCGATTGCGAAACATCAATTGTCGAGCTGGTCCCTACCCTCGCGGCAGCCGGCCTTGGGTAGGGAGATATCCCCACAATCTGCTGTGGGTGTGGACATGTCCCAGCAGTCTTGGCCGTTTCGCATGACCGCTTCGGCATGGCGGTGCGGGTCAAGCCTGCGACGGTAAGCCTCGCTTCGCATAGCCAGGGCTGCCCGTGCACGCGACAAGGATGATCACGATCAACCAACCCAGCCCGAATGGCCACCAGCGCAGGTGGGTGGCGGCCGGGGACGCGCGAATCCGATCGGATGCACTGCTGGACGTGGCACGGAAATTGTGTGAAAAAGCGCCACGTCGTTTGCGAAAGGTGCACAGCGCTTGAGGAAGTTTTTCGAAGCGAACATGCGGTTTGCAGCTCTTCTTGCATGTCTCGTCGTGATCGTCGTAGCGGGATATGTCGTTCGCCAAAGGCTCAGCGACGACACGACCGCCGCACTTGGATGGGTCAATCACACGCACGCGGTACGCGCAGCACTACACGAATTGCGCGCCGATGTGAATCAGATGCATGCCGCTGCTTTTGGCGCGAGACTCAATCCCGCTGACATGGCGATCCGGCAACGCTACGAAGATAGTCGTTCCCAGTATGCGTCGTTGATCGATCAGCTTCGCGATCTGACGAGTGACAGTGTCGACCAGCAGGAACGCGTAGGTCTCTTGCGCGCCCGCATCGACGAGCGCGTCGTCGTGCTGGAGCGCAGCATGCGGGGAGATACGAGCCTCGACGCGAAGGAACTCACTTCTTCGCTGGCGCGGTTCCCCATGAAGGAGATCACGGATGCCATTGAGGCTCGTGAACAGCATCTGCTCGCCTTGCGCCAGGCTATCGCTGAAAAGCGGGTGCGCGTTGCCGCTTGGGCCACGCTTGCGATCGCTCTCGCCCAGATCCTGTTGCTCGGTGCCGTCATCTGGGCATCGGAACGCCAGCTCAAGCGTCGTGTCGCTGCGGAATCAGAGACGCGCCGCGCAGTCGGCCGGGCGCGTCTGATCGTCGAGACCGTGCGTGAGCCGATTGCAGTGATCACGAAGGATCTCACGGTATTGCAGGCGAACCAGGCCTTCGCGGATTTCTACGGGGTAACCCGACCTATCGTCGGCGGTCTGGATGCCATGTCGGCCTGGAGCGATTTGGTATTGCGCCAGCGTCTGAAAGATGTTGTGACGATGCGACGTGAGCTGTGGGATTACGAAGTCGAACAGGAGGCCGGTGGCGACGGCATCCGACACGTTGTCGTAAACGCTCGCCCAATGACGCTGCCGGACAGCAACGACGCAACCGCGCTATTGACCGTCAGCGACCTGACGGTGCGCAAGCGCGCCGAGGAACAGGTACTTCAACTCAACCGCCAGTTATCCGGCAAGATCGCCTTGGTTACCGAGGTCAACCGCGAGCTGGAGGCATTTTCCTATTCCGTCTCGCACGACTTGCGTGCTCCGTTGCGCCACATTGCCGGCTTCTCCGACAAGCTGCGTTCCGATCTGGCGGAACAAGGCAACGACAAGATGCATCACTACTGCGATGTCATTGCCGAGTCTGCGCGCCGCATGTCGGTCCTGATCGAGGACCTGCTCAGCTATTCGAGGTTGGGTCGGCACGCCCTGCGGCTGCAGGCGGTCGATGTGCAGTCCGTGGTCGACGAGACGCGTTCGACCTTGACGAGCGAGGTCGAGGACCGTCGGATTAGCTGGCGCATTGCTCCTCTGCCCGTCGTGATCGCCGATGCGACCATGTTGCGCCTGGTCTGGCAGAACCTCCTTGATAATGCGATCAAGTACAGTGCCGGCAAGGACGAGGCCGTGATCGAGGTGGGCGTTGATGAAAATCCCACCGAACGGATATTCTGGGTGCGCGACAACGGCGCTGGCTTCGACATGAAATACGTCGACAAGCTGTTCGGTGTATTCCAACGCCTGCACAAGGCCTCGGCGTTTTCCGGCACCGGCATTGGCCTCGCCTCAGTTCGGCGTATCGTCGCGCGTCACGGCGGCCGTACCTGGGCTGAAGGAGCCACTGACAGCGGCGCCACCATCTATTTCTCCCTGCCACGCCACGAACCGATCTCTTGAAGGGGAATTCATCCGTGATTCGCGAAATACGCACGATCTTGCTGGTCGAGGACAGTCTGCCAGATGCCGAAATGACGATCGATGCCTTGCGCGATGGCCATATCGCAAATCCAATCGTGCACGTCGAAGACGGCGTCGAAGCACTCGAGTATCTGCACAGGAAAGGCGCCCATAGCGAGCGCCAGGAAGGAAATCCTGCCCTCGTCCTGCTCGACATTAAGATGCCGCGGATGGATGGCATCGAGGTGCTGCGCGAGATCCGCACGAATGAAGCGACGCGGCGAATTCCGGTCGTGATCCTGTCTTCCTCACGTGAGGAGCGCGACCTCGCCGCGAGCTGGGATCTGGGCGTCAACGCGTATGTCGTCAAGCCCGTGGATGCCCGGCAGTTTTTTGACGCCGTACAGACCTTGGGGCAGTTCTGGGCCTTGATAAACGAAGCACGACCCGGCAACTGAATGACGACGGCACCGCCCGCGCTGCGCATTCTGCTGGTCGAGGACAGTGAGCTCGATGCGGAACTGCTGCTGCTTGAATTGACTGCAAATGGGCTGACAGTCGAAGCAGAACGCGTCGAGACCGAAGTGGCATTCGTGCAGGCGCTGCAGGCGTTTGCACCTGACTTGATCATGTCCGATCTGAGCATGCCGGAATTTTCCGGCTATCGCGCTCTGGAACTTGCCCGCAGCACGTCATCAGACACGCCGTTCCTGTTCGTATCCGGCACGATGGGAGAAGAAGCCGCTGTCGAAGCGCTGCGAGGTGGTGCGACGGACTACGTACTGAAACAGAACCTTGCGCGACTAGCCTCCGCCGTGCGGCGCGCCATGACTGAAGCCGAGGGGCGCCGTGCTCGTGCTGCGGCAGAAGCGGAGTTGCTGCGCGCGCAGCGCTACGAGAGTCTGGCCCTGCTTGCGTCCGGCCTTAGCCACGACTTGCGAAACGTGTTGCAGCCGATCGCGATGAGCGTCTACCTGTTGCAGGACGATCCGCGCGAAGAGATCCGCAAGATCAGTGAGCTGATCACCGACTGCACGCAACGTGGGCTGGAGATCGTTGCATCAATGCTGTCGTTCGCGAAAGGCTCGCGTGCCGCAGTTCATCGCGTCAGCATGAAACTGCTGCTGGACGGCCTCGCCATGCTATTGCGTGGCAGTCTCGGCCGCGGCATCGAACTGCATGTTGCATCGCTGGATGCATCGATCGAGGTTGAAGGCAACCACACCGAACTGCAGCAGTGTCTGCTCAACCTCTGCCTCAACGGCATTCAAGCGATGCCAGATGGCGGAACTCTCCGGCTGGACGCGACGCCCATCACGCTTGACGACAAATTCTTTGCGCACGATGAACCACGCGCTCCTGGCCCCTACTTGCAAATGTCGATCAGCGATACCGGCGTGGGCATGTCGGAAGACGTCCGAAAACGCCTGTTCACGCCCTTCTTCACGACCAAGGAAAAGGGGACCGGACTCGGCTTGTTGTCTTGCCGGCGCATTCTCGCCAACCATCAGGGCCTTCTGCGATTGACCAGCGAACCCGGGAAAGGCACGACATTTTCAATTTATCTGCCAATGCCTGCTGCTGGCGATCGTATCGCTCAAGGAGGTGTTGCGTGTGGACACGGCGAACGCGTGCTGGTGGTAATCGAACGCGAAAGCAAGATGGTGCTGTTGCGCGACATTATTGAAACACATGGCTACAGGGTCTCGCCGGCTGAAAATGGTACCGTCGCCGTGCAATCCATCGAAATGGATGGGCTGCCGGACGTTGTCGTCATGGATGCGCAGATGAACCTGATGACAGGCGTTCGCACCGCATCGAAACTGCTGGAGTTGAACTTTCAGGGACCGCTGATCCTGATCGCAGGGAAGAACCGTCAGGCGATCGAGCACGACTTGCCGCCGCAACTCAAGATCCGCTTCATCGACAAACCGGTCGATCCGGATGAGTTACTGGCGGTTCTGGCTGATGAAACCAACGCCAACGCGACCAGGCGCCGTTGATTGCGCTGCATTTGAAGGCGTCGATGTCGGCATGGGAGCCTATCTTGCGGAATTTTCCAGCAAGATCGACCGTGCCGATTTCGTGCGGCGCGTTGTCTGTGACGGCATCAACACACGGCGAGGAACGCTCAAGTTTGAATCCGGGCGCAGAAATCCATTGCAGGGCGCGAATAGCGGATCCGTGCCCTGGTTTTCCTGGCTGATCGCATCCGGCGCCTTGCCAGACATGCTGCCGACATCGTTGTTGTGCAGGATGCTGTCCGCCCTCAGGTGAAGGTTGACGGGGCGTTACCGTGTTGTTCCGGAAGTTATGATTGCTGAGCGCCGATGCCGCGGTGTTCGCGGTTTTTCCGCACGGGAGTGTGGCCAATGCACCTGCTCAGCCTGTGCGCGCGAGTCGCTTCACAACCTCGCGATAGCGATTGGCGATAGGTTCTTCGTCGCGATGACGAAACTCGCGCACGACCCATTCGCCACCGACCATAACATCGCGTACGAGGTTTGAGTTGCCTGCAAACAGCCAGGTGTCGATGATCTGTGCCGGCTCGCGTCCCGCCAGCAACGGTGATGTCTCATCAAGAACGACGAAGTCGGCGCGCGGATTCGCCGAGGGCAAGGAAGGATCGCCGCTTTCGAGACGACCGACGTTGATGCCAGAGGCGCGCGCGCCGCCCGCAAGTGCCTGCCCGAACAGTCGTTCGCCGGTACTCGGCGTTTGTGCGTTTGCGCTGATATTGCGATGGCGCGTGATCAGACGCTGCCCGTATTCGAGCCAGCGCAGTTCCTCGACTGGCGACACTGAGATGTGGCTGTCCGAGCCAAT
>JBDSNK010000281.1:0-5490 GCA_039915385.1 Dokdonella sp. | reverse complement strand
CTGCGCGTCGATGTGATGCGATTGCTGCCGCTGGAAAGCCTGCTTTAGGCTCATGAAGCGCGTTCCGCCAGTGCGGCAGGCGACGCATGGAGCCGACGAAGCGCAGACCGAGGATGCGAGTGCGAGTGCGAGTCCGGGCTCCCCATATCGAGTCCGCTGGCGCGTGCTCGCACTCGGTCTGTTTGCACTGTTGCTGACGGTCACTGTGCTGTGGTTGCGCTGGCCCGACGCATCGCGACCCACCATCGCCGGAATGCTTGCACTCGCCGAACGCGGTCGCACCTCGCCGATCGCGCCGCTGATCGCCCTTGCAAGCTTCGCGATTGGTGGCATCGTGATTTTTCCGGTCGATCTGTTGATCGCAGCGACGATCGTCGTGTTCGGTCCATTGGCCGGTGCGGCCTATGCACTCGTTGGTTCGGTTCTGAGCGCGCAAGTAGTCTACGAAATCGGACGCCGGTTGCCGGCCAGTGCTTTGAACCGGGTGATGGGCGCGCGTGGCGAGCGCCTGCGGATGCGGATCGTCGGCTATGGATTTGCAGCCGTAGCACTCGTGCGGCTCGTGCCGGTCGCTCCCTACAGCATCGTCAGCTTTATTGCGGGTGCCGCGCGCATTCGACGTGGACCGTACCTGGTGGGCACGGCACTCGGCATGATTCCGGGGATCGTGTTGTATGCGCTGTTCGTCGATCGTGCGCGCGCCGTGTTGCTCGATCCGCATCCGTTGGCCTGGCTTGGCCTTGCCGCTGCGATTGCATTGATCGTGGTCGTCGCCCTTGTTCTCCGCAAGCACGTATTCCGTATCGCCTCGCCGGATGACACGCAGTGACGCACATGCGTGTCGCAACATGGAACATGCACGGCGGTGTCGGACTGGATGGCCGCTTCAATCCGGACCGCATCGCGCGCGTGATCAACGAACTCGATGCCGACATCATCGCCCTGCAGGAATTCCACTCGCGCGACGGTTTCGACATGCGCGCGCATCTGGAAAAACTCGGCTTCGCGCACGTGATCGTGATGCCGACATTCCAAAAGCGTGGCAACGAATTCGGCAATGCGCTGCTCACGCGCCTGCCGCCGCGTGAAGTCATCAATCACACACTCGATCTCGAGCGACGCGAGCCGCGCAGTGCGATTGATCTCACCGTCGATCATCAGGGCGGCGTGATGCGCATCGTTGCGACACATCTCGGTCTGCGTGCTGCCGAGAGGAGCGTCCAGGTCGCACGCATGCTCGACTTGTTCGACACCGAGCCAATGCCGCCGACTATTCTTCTCGGCGACTTCAATGCGTGGCAGGCCCGTTCGCTGCGCGCCATTGATGCCCGTTTCGGCATGTCGACGGCACCTCTCACGTTTCCGTCGCCGCTGCCGGTCGTCGCATTCGATCGCATCTGGGTCTCGCCGCCGCGCGCCTGCGTGGACCTGCGCACGCACGCCAGTCGCACTGCGCGGATCGCGTCCGATCACTTGCCGCTGGTGGCGACGATTGACTTCGCGTGAAATTGGAATGAAGACGATGGCTGTCGCGTCCACTCATTGCGCGGCCACAGCACGCGGCGCCGCTAGTCTCCCAGTGCCAACCCCGTTTGGGCGGTGATGGTGGGCGCGGATCGTGCGCGGGACAAGCCCAGCAAATGGCCAAGTCGTCGTTCTTTGCGACGCCAGAAGTCGAGAAGCGATTCACCCACACGAGCGGAGTGCCATAAGCGTTCCGCTCGTTGTTCGGGTTCGAGGGTATTGATGCGTACGCATCACGCCGAAGCAGGCTTCAACTTGCGCTGCACATTCGGATGATTGGCCTGCTGTTGTGCCTTGGTCCGGTTCGCTCAGCGCGAGGTCGGCTTGCGCTTGCTCGGCGGACGGTTCCAGTCTCGGGCCAAAGTCCACAGTCCCTCGTTGATGAGGTCGACATCGACAGCTTCCGGGTCGAACGGCTCGCCGATCCAGTCACACATGTCAGCGTGTTCCTCGTGCGTCGGGTCGGCGAGGATCGCCAGAAGGTTGGCGTAGCCCCCTGGGCCGCCGCAATCCTCGGGAGGGCAGGCGCGGCTCGCCTTGAGACAATACGGAACCGGGAGGTCGGGTATCACCTCCACGACTGCTTTGACGCTGATGTCGTGATACCAGTCATCGCCGAAGTCGTACCAGTAGACGAACTTGCTGCCCTTGGCGGGAGCCGCTTGACGCAAGGTGAATTTCTTTTCGTTGCGGGTGGGTGATCCGACGGCGAAAACATCGGGCGTCGGCGTGCCGAAGCGTTCGCCGTCGCGCAACGTCCCGACGATGAACTCGTGCATGTGCACATCGCCCCAACCCATGGCGGTCTGGATCACTGCGTGCAGACGGTCCAGGCGCAGGGTTGATGGAACCAGCACCTCGCGCACGACGGTTGGACGTACGTTCTTCAGCGCGATTTTAAGATGATGGAGGGTGTCGGTCATGTGTGGGTATGCCTTTGCCCGCTGCACTTTTCGGCTGGCCATCGATCATGCAATGCAGCCTTGTGGGCCACGCCCAGGAATGTCGATGAGGCGGCGTCAGCACTCGATCACATTCACCGCAAGACCGCCGCGCGAGGTTTCCTTGTACTTGTCCTGCATGTCGCGGCCGGTGTCGCGCATGGTCTTGATGACCTTGTCCAGGCTCACCTTGTGCTTGCCGTCGCCGCGCATCGCCATTCGGCTGGCATTGATCGCCTTGACCGAACCCATCGCGTTGCGCTCGATGCACGGGATCTGCACCAGGCCGCCGATCGGATCGCAGGTGAGGCCGAGGTTGTGTTCCATGCCGATCTCGGCGGCGTTTTCGATCTGGCTGCAGCTGCCGCCGAGCGCGGCGGTGAGACCTGCGGCGGCCATCGAGCAGGCAACACCGACTTCGCCTTGGCAACCCACCTCGGCACCCGAGATCGACGCGTTCTCCTTGTAGAGAATGCCGACGGCCGCGGCAGTCATCAGGAAGATGCGAATGCCCTCGATGCTCGCGCCGGGAATGAAGCGGTCGAAGTAGTGCAGCACGGAAGGAATGATGCCGGCCGCGCCATTGGTCGGCGCGGTGACGACGCGACCACCGGCCGCGTTTTCCTCGTTCACCGCGAGCGCATACAGGTTCACCCAGTCGAGCGTCGTCAGCGGATCGCGCATCCCCGCTTCCGGCTTGGACGACAGTTCCGCGTGCAGCGCTGGTGCGCGTCGTGACACGTGCAGGCCGCCGGGCAGGGTGCCGGGCGAGCGGATGCCGCGTGCAACGCAGGACTGCATCGCGCTCCAGAGTTCGTCGATACCCGCATCGATTTCCGCGCGCGTACGCCACGCGCCTTCGTTCGCATACATGAGTTCGGCGATGGTGAGACCGCTCTCGGCGCAACGCTTGAGCAGTTCGTCGCCGGAATGAAACGGGTGTGCCAGCGGCGTCTCGTCCGCGACGATGCGGTCTTCCGCCGCTTCGTCCTGATTGACCACGAAACCACCACCGACAGAATAGTAATCGCGCGTGGCGATTGTGTTGCCATCCGCATCGAACGCGGTAAAGCGCATGCCATTGGTGTGGAACGGCAACTTCTGGCGCTTGTTCATGACGAGATCACGCTTCTCGTCGAAGTCGATCTCATGCCGCCCGAACAGTTTGATGCGTTTGCTCGATCGGATGCGCTCCAGCGCTGCCGGGATCGCGTCCGGGTCGATCTGGTTCGGCCAGTTGCCTTCCAGGCCCATCAGCACAGCCTTGTCGGTGCCGTGACCGCGACCCGTCAAGGCGAGCGATCCGAACACCTCCGCGCGCACGCGCGTCGTGCGGTCGAGGTCGGCACCACCCACGCCTTCGACCAGCCAGCGTTCGACAAATCGTGCAGCCGCGCGCATCGGCCCGACCGTATGCGAGGACGAAGGTCCGATACCGATCTTGAAAAGGTCGAAGACGCTGACGGCCATGACATGGGTCTATTGAACGAAGGGACAGCTATTCTACGCGCACCTTGTTGCCGCTTCGCCGCCGCATGCGCCTTGTTCTCTACCAACGCGATGACTGTCCGCTCTGCGATCACGCACTCGCCGTGCTCGCAGCCGCGCGTGCACCTGAATTCGCCAGCGTATGGATCGATGACGATGTCGAACTCGAAGCGCGCTACGGTGCGCGCGTGCCCGTGTTGCGCGACGACGACAGCAATCGCGAACTGGACTGGCCGTTCGCACCCGCCACGTTGGATGTGTTCTTGCGCGGCGGTTGAGTGCTTGCGCGCCAGTCGTTGCGAAAGCATCGCGGCTGTTTGCGGGAGCGGCTTCAGCCGCGATGCTCTGGCGTGGAATGACATCGAGCAACACCATCCCCACAGAACCCTCTCCTTGAAAGGCAGGGCTGAAGCATTTTGTAGGAGCGGCTTCAGCCGCGATGCTGTTGCTGTGATGGCGGAGCCAGCCTTCCCGCAAGAAAGCCGCGCACCCACGCGCCTGCGAGGGTCAACAACGCGCCTCGCAGGGCCGGCTATGCGTATCGTAGGATCAACGCACCGCCTTTGCGGCCCACCGCAGCAAATGCCAGGTCCAGTAATGTTCCTGTCGAGGCGCATCGATGGTCGTCGCCGGAGCAGCGATGAACCTCCGCCCGTGCATGAATGCGCCTGCGGAGGTCAACCATCCGCCAGAAAGGATCATCCGTGCGCCCTGGAGGCTCCAAGGTCCACCAGAAAGGGGCATCGATGCGCCTGCGCAGGCGCAGCCCAGGTCCACCGAGGATCATCCATGCTCCTGCGAGGCGCAGGCACGATCTTCCAATGGCGCTCCCTTGCTCCTCGAACGGTGAACGTTCACCGTAGATGGCGCATCGCGAAACCAAAACGTGAGGCACGCGTTGCCGCCACGCACATCGGTGACCCACACGCACATACCGATGTTCCAACGTGGAGGCAAAAAGAAAGCCGCATCGCTGCGGCTCAAGTGGAATAGCCCAATGACGCCCTGTGCTATGCGGCTTGTGCTTCCGGCGTGCGAGGCTTCTTCGCGAAGCGCGTCCCCAGCGAAGCACGCAGACCCTCGAGACTCTGGTTCCGGCCCGACACCTTCAGTAGCGCGTACCCCTGCAGTGCCGTCGACATCACATCGCTACCGAGGGCCATTTCGGTATCCGATCCGCGTTGTGACAAACGCCCCAGTCGCTGCAAGCGCGGACGCAGCACATCCAGCGTCGCCAGATCCGACTCCGCCCCCTCCAGACCAAGACTCGGATTCACCACCTGCGGGTTCAGCCCCAGCAGCGACAACGTCTGTCGGCAGAATGCCTCGGACTTGTCACCCATCCGCGGCACCGACCGGCGCTGCTCCGGACTCAACGACACCATCCCCGACAGGTTCGACTCCAGCACCGTCAACGCCGCATCCACGGCAACGACTTGGTCATTCGAGAGGATCAACGAAACGAGATTCTGCGACATAGGGTTACTCTCCTTTTTAGGCCCGGCCGACGCCCCGATGGCGAAGGTGGGGTGCCTTG
>JBDSNK010000120.1:0-5222 GCA_039915385.1 Dokdonella sp. | reverse complement strand
CGAAATAACGCACCGCTTCGCGCATGCCGTTCGCGATGTCACGCACGTTCGACATCTGCGAGCCCATGTGGAAGTGCAACAGCTTCAGCGTGTGCGAAAGATTCGCAGCCTTGAGCTCGTCGAGCAGTGTGAGAAGCTGGCGCGGCGTGAGACCGAACTTCGCCTTGTCGCCGCCGGAGTTCTGCCATTTGCCGGCACCCAGGCTCTTCAAGCGCATGCGCACGCCGAGCAGCGGCTCGACACCGAGCGCAGCGGCTTCCTCGATCACGTAACGCAGCTCCGAGGGCTTCTCGATCACGATGAAGATATCGAGCCCAAGCCTGCGCCCGATCAGCGCCAGCCGGATGTATTCGCGATCCTTGTAACCGTTGCAGATCACCGTGCTGCCTGGCCTCGCCAATGCAAGCACCGCCATCAGCTCCGGCTTTGAGCCGGCTTCGAGACCAAAGCCGGGTGCCGCGGAAGCAGCGAGCTCACCCGCCACCTGGTTTTGCTGGTTGACCTTGATCGGATAGATCAGCGTGTAACCGCCGGCGTAGTCCCACTCGGTCATCGCCTTCGCGAACGCACGCTGCAGGCGCGCACGACGATCGGTCAATATGTCCGCAAAGCGCACCAGCAAGGGCAAGCGCGAACCCTGCGCGCGCGCGGCTTCGACGATCGCCGGCAGCGATAGCGTCGGCCCTCCGGCTCCGCGCGGACGCGCCACCAGATCGGCGCCGACCACGTCGAAATACCCCTCGCTCCAATGCGGAACGGCCCAGGTATGGCGCGCCTCATCGGCGGTCCAGCGCTGCTCGTTCACCTCGATGCTCCGTGTTTGCCATCCAAGCCCCCTAGTGTAACGAGGTGTTGCGTTTCGCGTATGTCGGTGGCGCATGGACCGGATACAATCGCACCGCACCATCCATTCAGCCCACAACGAATCGCAGGAAGCACCAATGTCCGCGCCCGAGCAGTCCGCCACCGACCCGTCCAAGACCGAGCCGCGCTGGTTCACCGAACAGCACGCCCGTTCCGGCTCGTCGTTCGGTCTGCGCATCAAGGAAAAACTGCACGCCGAACAGACGCCATACCAGTCGATCGAGATTTACGACACGACCGACTGGGGCAAGCTCATGATCATCGACGGCTGCACGATGGTGTCGACGCGCGACAACTTCCTCTATCACGAGATGATGTCGCACCCGGCGCTGTTCACGCACGCGCGCGCCAAGCGCGTCGTCATCATTGGCGGCGGCGATTGCGGCACCTTGCGTGAAGTGCTCAAGCACGAGGAAGTCGAGCACGCGGTGCAGGTCGAGATCGACGAGCGCGTGACGCGCCTCGCAGAACAGTACTTTCCGGAATTGTGCGAGTCGAACAAGGACCCGCGCGCCGAGTTGCTGTTCATCGACGGCATCAAGTACATGGCCGAATGCGATCCGGAATCAATCGACGTGATCATCGTCGACTCGACCGATCCGGTCGGTCCGGCCGAAGGCCTGTTTGGCGCTGCATTCTATGCGACTTGCCACAAGGCGCTCAAACCGACCGGCATCCTCGTGCAGCAAAGCGAATCACCGCTCGTACACCTTGATCTCATCAAGGCGATGCGTTCGGCGATGCGCTTCGCCGACTTCAACTCGGTCAAGACACTGACCTTCCCGCAGCCGCTGTATCCGACCGGCTGGTGGAGCTGCACGATGGCGCGCAAGGGAGCCGATCTCAGCGGTTTCCGCGAGCGTGGTGCCGCGACCAAGCAATTCGACACGCGCTACTACAACGTCGACATCCACAAGGCCGCACTCGCCTCGCCGGAGTTCATGCGTGAGGCCTTGGGGGACTGAGCAGAGACCGCGACCCCAGTCGCGGATCTTGCTGCCGCGGTTCGTCCAAGGGAAACATCATTGACGCAAAATCAGTCGAACCCGCTCGCGAATATTTTCTGCGTGAACGGGCCGGCGAGCTTGTACAACGTCGCGGTCGAGATAGCTGATGCCTCGTTCGTCAATGCGTCGACGAATACACTGTTGTCCGGGGCCAGCTGGATGTCGATGGGATTGTTCTCGTTCTTCGCATCGGCACTGCCGAAATCGACCTGCCACAAGATCTCGTGCGTGAAGTAGTCCAATCCTGTCGCGTGCATTCGCCGCGGCGTTCCGACGTCTTCGGATGTCCAGGCAAAGAGCAACCGGTCGTCCGGGAAACCCAGCCGCAGCGCCTTCGCGGCACTGAGCGGCGCGCCATCGGAAAATTGCGTGTGCCATTGGCTTTCACCGGTGACGGTGGAGAGCTCATCGATCTCTGCCAAGTGACGGCTGTCGACCGTGTCGACATCACCAATGATGAACAGTGCCTCGCCGGTCGGGTAGGTACCATTGAGCACCTGCGCGATCCATGGAAGCGTGGCGCCCGTTTGTTGCGACCACAATGTCTCACCCGCGAGGTCGAGCTGTTTCAACACCCCCCCGGCATTCAGCAATCCGTCCGAGCTCGGATAGATTTGGTCCAGGGAACCGACCGAAGAATTGACCGGACCCGGATATCGCCTGCTGAACCCAGTTGCGCCATTTGAATCAAACTGGGCTACCTGGACCCCCGTTTCTGCAGCGGGCAACGGTGTCGCATAGTGACCAGCGATCAATACATTAAAAGAAGATTTAGGGAAGGACACCTTGAAATCATCCCAGTCATCGCTGGCATCTGGAATCGATTGGCTCCACAGCTCAGCGCCCGTAGGTAGCGCGTACATCGCAACGAACTGCGAATTCGCGCTGTAGAACGTCGCCACGATGTCCCCGAACGGCCCGACGTCTACCCCATGGCCACTGCTGCCCGGCGGCCCATCGACGCGCCACACGGGTATTCCTGTGCTTCCATTGAGTTTGACCAGAAGCGACGTTCGAACTCCTGCAACCTCCCGAAATCCGATCGCGTAGACACTGCCGTTTTCTTGATCGACCTTGACTTGCCGAATGCGACCTTCGACCGCGAGGTCGCCATCGGGCTGCCAGCGCCAAACGACATGACCATCCAGTGCCGCCACTTTGGTCACGTAAGGCGAGAGCGGGCCCGGCCAAGGCGACGCATCGGGATCCATGCGCGCGGCGCCACCGATGACGTAGCCTGCAAAACTGCCTTCGCCTCCAACTTGGTATTCGAGCGTGTTCTGCGCAGGCAGCAACGGCTTGCGCTCGACGATTCCCGGCGCCGTGGTGATATCCGCATAGACGGGGACGCGCCAAGCGACCGATGCAGCTTGTGCCGAGCCCGCAAATACCGCGAGGGCCGCCAACGCCGTTAGAGATTTCATGCGCACCTCAGAGCCCGAAACTCCACTCCAATTTAGCACCTTTACACAACCGATTTTGCGTGACGCCGTGCGCGGTGTAACCTGCCTGCCACTTTGCGTACCGACGGAGGCTTCATGCTGAAGGTCCTGGTTGCGAGTTCCAAGGGTGGTGCGGGCAAGAGCACGATTGCGACCAACCTCGCCGCGCACTTCGCGGTCGATGGCAAGAACACTGTCCTGGTCGATGCCGATCGTCAGGGTTCGTCCCTGCGCTGGTGCGAAAAGCGTGCCTTGCACGTGAATGCCGTCCTCGGCGTGCCTGGCCTCCGACGAGACTGGGAAAAGCTCGTTCCGGCGGATGCCCAGCGCGTCATCATCGACTCCGCCGCCGGCATCCGCGCCAGCGATGTCGCTGACTATCTCGATCACATCAATGTGATCGTGGTACCGGTGCTGCCGTCTGCGATCGACCTCGAGGCGACTGAGCCCTTTCTTGCCGAGATCGCCGAGTTGCCCAAGATCAAGCGCGGCAAGGTGGCGGTCGGCATCATCGCGAACCGGCTGAAGCCGTGGACGAATGCGTCCCAGCTCGCAGTCGAGGAAATGCAGCAGTTCCCATTCCCGCTGATTGGCGAGCTGCGCGACACCCAGGGCTACGTGCTCGCCAACGCGCTCGGCAAGAGCATCTTCGACTACCACTCCGAGCTGGTGCGTGCGCACCAGGACGACTGGACCAAGTTGCTGCGCTGGCTGAAGAAGCATTCCTAGGCCGCGTTGGCTTGCGCTTGCGGGAGCGGTTTCGGCCGCGATGCGGGAGTCGGGCCTGACACCACCCCCTAACCTGCCTCCTGAAGGGAGGGCCCAACGTCGCGCGGCTGAAGCCTCTTCTGCGATCAACAGGGACGATCCAACCCGCGGTTCCCTGACACACCTTTGCACAACCTTTGCACGGCGCGCGTAAACAAATCGGATTCGCTCGCGTTCGATAGGAGTGCGGCCGCCGTGGCCGCTCGATGAGCACCCGATCATGCGCAATACCATTTCCACCCTTGTTGGCACGCTCGTGTGCGCCGCGTGCGCCATGGTTGTCGCCGGCAGCGCCTTCGCCGCCGACCCGACCAGCGACGCGACCACCACGCGCGCCGGCAAGCGCGGACAGTTCCGTCAACGCCTTTTCGACCAGATCGACAGCAACCACGATGGCGTGGTCAGCCGCGCCGAATACCAAGCCTGGGTCGACAGTCGCTTCGACACGCTCGACAGCAACCATGATGGCCGGGTCGACGCGACGGAAATCGCCCATTCGGCGGCGACGGCCGAACGCGTGCAAAAACGCGCTGATGGCTTCGTCAAGCGCAATGGCAATGGCAGCAGCACAGTCAGCAAGGCCGATTTCGAAGCCAAGGCCATGGCTCGGTTCCAGCGCCTTGGCAACGGTGCCGACACACTGACCATCGATCAGCTGGGCGCCGGGCGAGGCGGCTTCAAGCACCATCGAGGCATGCCGAAGCCGGACGCCGCAACCAACCCGAACGGATGAATCCGCGTCGGCGTCGCGCCAGCGTGCGGGCGCGACGTCGTCCACGATAGATACCAGCGTCGCACGCCAGGGCACGAGCCCGCTGGCCGGTCCGCCTTGCCCTCCGTGAGCAGGTGACCGGGTTCGTCACTTGGCAAGCCAACACCGGTCACGACGCAGTTTCCTTGACTACCCCCGCGCTGAATCGGGCATGATCACGCATCGAAGCCAACGAGAGCCTGCTATGGCCACCCGCGAGATCATCCTGCTGCGCCACGCCCATGCTGATTCTGCGACACCCGGACAGGACGACATGGCGCGCGTCCTCAGCCTGCGCGGAGAGGCCGAAGCGGATGCCGCTGGCGCCTGGCTCAAGCAGCACGGCGCGGCACCGGATCGCGTGCTGTATTCGCCCGCTGCGCGAGCGCG